>CAZXJU010000237.1:1805-2954 GCA_964641035.1 uncultured Halobacteriales archaeon
TGGACCTCGAACGGCGCCGTGTCCGCCATCGCCTTCAGACGACGCTTGGCTTCCTCACACAGCGTACAATCGCGTTTGCCGACCAGGATGAGGACGTTCGCGCTGCCAGCCTCCGGCCGGATCGTGAACCGCGTGGCCGCATACAGGATCCCGACGCTGCCGAGCGCCAGGACGACGCCGGCGCCGACGCCGCGCGCCGTCACCATCAGGTAGATGCCCACCGTCAACAAGGTGACGCTGGCCAACGTCGCCACTTGCGTGAGCCGGCGGTATTCGGCCAACGCCAACTCCCGTGGCATCCCCGCTCACCGGATCCGGAAGTAGTTGTCCGACAGCTTGTTCTCGTACCCGGTCTGCCCGTCCGTCTTCGCCGCACGCCACTTCATCGCGTAATACGTGAGGAAGAACAGCGCCAACGGCACGGCCATGCAGAGCCAATACAGGATGCTCCATCCGAAGTACTGGTCGGAAAGGAAGCCCCATTCGACGTAGAACAACGTGTCGACGCTCGCGGCGCTCAACGTGAACGATAAGCCGAGGCCAAGCATGCCGACACCGGCCCAGAACGGATCGGAAACCGGCCGTCGCGAATGCTTCCGGGCCAGGAACGGCACGAGCAGCAACGGCGCGACGACGACGCCGTTCAAAAGCACGCCCAGTACCTTCGCGGTCACGAGCGTGGTTCCGAACAGCTTCACGTCGACGGCGATCTTCAGCAGGCCGTACGACCACAGCAGGTACCAGTCGGGCAGGATGACCTGCGGTTGGCCCGACGGGTCCGCCGGCGCCTCCAGATAGTAGGGGATGAAGCCGGCCAGCGCGAACATGACGGCCGTGAAGAAGCAGACGAAGACGAGGTCGCGCACGACTTCGTGCGGCCAGAAGGGGAACCCTTCGACGTTGCGGAACCGTTTCTTGGCCCGGGCCTCCTTGTCTAGACGTTGGACCTCCTCCAAGTAGGCCCCGACCAGGGACTTCGGCTTGTCCGCTTTGTTGTCGTCGGCCATGGTGGTTCGCTCAGTGCGGCTCCGCGATCCCCTGGATCCACACCAGGAAAATGTGCAGTCCGATCAGTCCGTACGTCAGGATGGGCAGGACGAACACGTGGAGGATGTACATGCGGGTGACGGTCGCCTGGCCGAGTTCCAC
>CAZXJU010000238.1:0-2914 GCA_964641035.1 uncultured Halobacteriales archaeon
CTCGTCGACCACGAACTCCTCGGTCCATTCGAGTTGGTACGTGCGTTGGAGGTTGTCGACGCTCGCCCGGATCGTGTACGTGCCGGCGGCCAGCGGGTCGTTGACGAAGTCGTGGCGCCACGTGGCGTTGATCGGCTTGAAGTGGCCGTCGTGGTCGAGACTGACCTTGTACTTGACAAGCTCCGGCATGGACGTCGCACCATCGGGACCTTCGACGACCATTCGAAGTGTGTTCCCGTCGACGTCGTACGTCCCCCAGACGCTCTTGAACGACCAGCGGTAGAAGAGGCCATCTCCGAACGTGTGCACACGGGTGCTGATCGTGACGAGGGGATCCTGGACGTCTACCACGAGTCGGGGCGCATAGTCCGGCCCCGTCCGTAGACGCCAACTGGAATCCGTGACCTGGACTTCCTCCTGTTCGAGTTGGTACGGGATGACCTGGAGGAAGTAGCCCTTCTCCTTGTCGTCGTAGGCCGGATCGAACACGTCCGGCAGCACCGTGCGCGCAAGGGTCAACGGCACCTTGAACTGGTAGACCGGGTTCGTCTCGCCGGGCCGGGAGACGAGCGTGATGCAGTCGGCGCACTGGTCATCGGCCAACGGGGTGGCGGAACCGAAGCCGGTTCCGGTGTCGCCTTCGCCGATCAAGAGGCGTGCGTCGTCGCTCGGGTGGCGGCCGAGGTTCCATTTCGCGTATACGCCGACGGCGGGCATCACGCCGACGTGGTCGCCGGGCACGGTCTCGGGCGCCGACTCCGGCGACATGTACCAGTAGAGGTAGGCGTAGTCGCCATCGATTGGAACCAATTCGACGGGCTCCGCCAGCCCTGGCTCCTGGTGTACCCGGAACCCTTCAGCTAGGTATTCGACGAGGCCGGCGGTGCTGAACATCTTGAACTCGTTGTTCCGGAACTTGCAGCAGGGGGCACCGTCGTTCGCCACGTAGACGGTCGGCATGAGCATGCTGCCGTAGAGGTCCTCCTCTCGGTCCGGGTCGGGATACTGCGTGTTGAGCGGCGCCTGCTGGATGATGGATTCGAGGAAGTGGGCGTAGATCATCGTGCGTACCGGCATGTTGTCGGCCGCCGTGATGGGGACGGCGCGACCGGCGGCCTCGTTCGCCTGTCTGGGATCGCAGTTCTCCAGCGGCGGGTCCCCACGGCACGCCGTGTCGACCGGTTCCCGCATCGTCGGCACGCCTTCCTGGGCGGTCGCCAACGGGAGAAAAGTCATGATTCCGACGACGACGATTGCTGCCCAACCTGCCTTCATGGTTCCATCCGTCCAGAATGTAGTAAGGAAGAACCTGGTGGATAGTATACGGTTTCTGGTCGGACCGTTCAAACAGGGCGGGTGCCAACCCTTTTGGCCGCCGGTCGGCTTGCCTCGCCCGCCCGATGGACCCGACGATCCTGCGCGACCGGACGTACCTGACCCGGCTGCTCATCCTCAAGGAGCTACTGGCGCGGCCGGAGGCGCCGCTGCGCGAGGTCGCGGACGCGCTCGACGTGACGCCGCAAGCCGTCAGCCAGCACGCCAAACGCTTGGAGACCGACGGCCTGTTGACCGCACGCGACGGCCGACGCGACGTGACCACGGAAGGCGTCCAGGTCCTCCAGGAGGGCCTGCAACGCCTCAAACAGGTCGTGGACCGGGCCGCGGAATCCGTGCGGGTGGTACGCCAGGCGACGGCCGAGGCCGCCACGCCAGTCCGAAAAGGCCAGCGGGTCGGGCTCTTCATGGAAGACGGCCGGCTCGTGGCGCGCGCCGACCAGACGTCCACGTCGATGGGACGGGCGGCGGTGGACGCGGCGGCCGGCGAGGAGGTCATCGTCGACGAGTTGAGCGGCGTCGTGCCCCTGGAGCCCGGCCGGGTCTCGATCGTCCGACTGCCCGGACCGGAAGACGGCGGGGGGCGCGCCGCGGACGGCGACGCCGTCGTCCGATGGATCAAACAGAGGGGGTTGCCGGACCGTGTCGGCGCGATCGGGACCGGGGCCCGGATCCTTGCGCGGCGGCTCGGGTTCGACGTCACGATCGAGTTCGCGGTGGCGCGCGCCGCGTTCCACGCGGCCGAGTTGGGCCTCGACGTCGCCGTCTTCGTCGAGTCGGACCAGATGCTCGACGCGTTGTCGGTCCTGGACACCCTCAACGAGGAGGCGAAGCGTCGGATCCCGGTCGAGACGTTCGAGGCACCCCGGACGCGGCGGTGACGGAGAACGCGCGGTTCTGCTGCGCCCCCGTGAAAGGGGGGATAATTCCGGCGCCAGGTTCGAAGTACCAGAGACTGGTTCGAATCCTCCGTTTCGTCCGACGTAGAACGGCGATGGCCGACCGTGGACGACTCCGCCGCCAACCATCAGAACGTCACAACGCACGTATACTCACACCCGCCGGGTCTAGCCGTGGCGCGGTCAGGCGCCGCGGATGGGTTGATATGATTCACAGGTCTATTTGGACGATGGCGATTGTTGTACTGATGCTTTCCGCGGCGTGGCCGGTCGGTTACGCTGACGACCCCGACCCCAGTGTGCCCGGCCCGGTCGGCGCGGGTCCGGAGGAGTCGGAGACGGACGTTCCGCCCGCCGACCTGGTCGCCCGGTTCGACGACAACGCCACGCGGCGCGCCCAAGGACAGTTCGTACTCGCGGCCGTCATCCACAACGAAGGGGGCTCCGCCCCGAATACGACGCTTGCCGTCCACAACCGAAGCGTCGAAACAAACTGGTCCCTGCACGCGACGCAGTCAGTCCCAGCGCTCGCCGCCGGCGACCGGTACACCATCAACCTCACCATGCCGTCCAATCCGGCTCACCATGAGATCCGCGTGACGGCGGACTGGGGCGACCACGTCCTGGAAGACAACGAATCGAACAACGAGGCTACGCTCACACCCGGTAGCAACGACTGG
>CAZXJU010000239.1:0-2877 GCA_964641035.1 uncultured Halobacteriales archaeon
CGCAGCGATTACAACCTGGCGTGGCCCACGACCGAGATCGCCGTGATGGGTCCCGACGGCGCGGTGAAGATCGTCAACAAGCGCGAACTCAACCAGGCGGACGACCCGGCGGCCAAGCAGAAGGAACTCGAAGAGGAATACCGCCGGAAGTTCGCCAACCCGTACGTCGCGGCCGAACGCGGCTTCGTCGACGACATCATCGAACCGAAGCAGACGCGACCCCGCCTGATCGACGCGTTGGAAAGCCTGCTTGACAAGCGGGACAAGCGTCCCTCCAAGAAGCACGGCAACATACCTCTTTAGTACCCCTGGAGTCGATAGTCCATGTCCCCGAAGGAGTCTCCACCCATGCCCGAAGACGCAGAGCCTGTGCAGGCGGTCGCCCGGATGCGCGGCGGCCGGACCGAGCGTGAGCTCGTGGCCATCGTCGGAATGGGCTGCGTCATGCCCGACGCGCCGGACGTCCCGACCTTCTGGAAGAACATCCAGGAAGGCAAGAACTCGATCCGCGAGGTGCCCAAGGACCGCTGGGACCCCGACCTGTTCTACGCGGACGACCGCACCGATTCCGACAAGACGTACACCAAGATCGGCGCCTTCGTCGAAGAGGTGCCGTTCAACGGCATCGAGTTCCGCATCCCACCCAAGGTCGCCCAGACGCTCGACGGCGTGCAGAAGATGGCGATCCTGGCCACGGCGCAGGCGCTCAAGGATTCCGGGTACGACAAGAAGGAGTTCGACCGGTCCCGCTGCGCGGTCATCCTCGGCCAAGCCATGGGCGGCGAGATCCAACGCGCCACGAGCACACGCGTGCAAGTACCCACGTTCCTCAAGGCGCTCAACGAGTCCGACGCGTTCCGTACGCTGCCGGCAGACCAGCGCCAGCTCATCGGCCAAGAGTTCGGCGATCGGGCCCGCGAGCAGTACCCGGCCATCACCGAGGACACGATGCCGGGCGAGCTGGCCAACGTCGTGGCCGGCCGCATCGCCAACGTCTTCAACCTCAGCGGCGCCAACTACACGACGGACGCCGCGTGCGCATCCTCACTGGCCGCCATCGACGCGGCCGTCAAGAGCCTCCAGGAAGGCGAATACGACATGGTCGTCACCGGCGGCGCGGACCGTTCCATGGACATCGCCACCTACGTCAAGTTCTGCCGCATCGGCGCCCTGAGCGCCACCGGCAGCTACCCATTCGACGCGCGCGCCGACGGGTTCGTCATGGGCGAAGGCGCCGGCATCCTCATCCTCAAACGGCTGTCCGACGCGTTTCGCGACGGCGACAAGGTCTACGCCGTCGTCCGCGGCGTCGGCTCCAGCTCCGACGGAAAAGGAAAGGGGATCACCGCCCCGAACATCGACGGCCAGATCAAAGCCGTCCGCCGCGCTTTCGACCACGCCGGCATCGACCCGGCCACCGTCGGACTCATCGAATGCCATGGGACCTCGACACGCGTCGGCGACGTCGTCGAAGTCGACGCCCTGTCGAAGATCTGGAGCGAGTCCGCCGCGCCGCAATCGGTGGCCATCGGCAGCGTGAAGAGCCAGATCGGTCACCTGAAGAGCGCAGCCGGTGCCGCCGGGCTGATCAAGAGCGCACTGGCGCTCAAGGAAAAGACACTCCCGCCGTCGATCAACTTCGAGACCCCGAACCCGAAGATCGATTGGGGCAACGTACCGTTCTACGTGAACACCGAGGCCAAGCCGTGGCCGGACGCCCAGGGCGACGAGCCGCGGCGCGCCGCGGTCTCCAGCTTCGGGTTCGGCGGGACGAACTTCCACGTGATCCTCGAAGAGTACGTACCCGGGAAGACGCAGGCGACGGCGAAGAGCGAGCGCGCCCCGGAGCCGGCCGCGACGGCCGACGGCGAACCGAAGACGCCCGTGACCGACGTCATCATGAAGCGCAAGGACCCGCAAACGAGTACGGTCCCCCAGGAGCCGCCGGCGGCCGAAGCGTCGACCGACGTGGTCGTCCTCGGAGCGCCGACGCATGAGGCGGTCTTGGCCAAGATCGACGAGACGAAGGCCCTTCTGGCCTCCGGCCAGGTGGACGACGCGAACTTCGCCGACTTCTGCTTCCAGACGAGCAACGCGAACGTCGAGAAGCCCGTGCGTGTCGCCGTGGTTGCCACCGGCCCCGACGACCTGGTGAAGAAGCTCGACCAGGCCCCCACGGCGATCAAGGAGCCGAAGAAACGCATCGCCTTCGCCGCGCGCGGCATCTACGTAGGCGAAGGGACCCGGCAAGGAAAGCTCGCCATGCTCTTCCCTGGACAAGGATCCCAGTATACCGACATGCTGCGGGACATGGCCACACGCTACCGACGGGTACGCCAGACCTACTCGGAAGCCGACCGCGTCATGAAGCCGTTCCTCGGCGACCCGTTGACCAAATTCATCTTCCTCAACGAGGACAACGGCGTGGACCGCGAGGCGGCCGAGGAGTCGCTTCGCCGGACCGAGATCTGCCAGCCCGCGATGCTGGCCGCCGACCTGGCGCTCTACCGACTGCTTCGCGACCATGGCGTCAAACCCGAGGTCGTCGCCGGCCACAGCCTCGGCGAGTATGGTGCACTGGTCGCCGCCGGCGTCCTGTCACTTGAGGACGCACTGGTCGCCGTCTCCGCGCGCGGACGCGAGATGGCCAACGTGCACGTGCCGGACCTGGGCAAGATGGCCAGTGTCAGTGCGGACGCCGAGACGGTCGCGAAGCACCTGGAATCCGTCGACGGCTACGTCATCCCGGCCAACAAGAACTGCAAGGTCCAGACGGTCATCGCGGGCGCGTCCGACGCCGTCGATGCGGCGGTCGACCTGTTCAACAAGCAAGGGATCCAGGCGCAGCACATCAACGTCAGCGCCGCCTTCCATTCC
>CAZXJU010000240.1:0-2870 GCA_964641035.1 uncultured Halobacteriales archaeon
GCCGGACTCGCTGCCCATCGAGAACCTCGTCACACTCGGCACGCCGCACGCGGGCGTCCTTTTGGCGTGTGGTCCCGGCGGCGCCGTCGGCCGCATCCTCTATCTGCTCACCGTCCCGTACCAGGCGCGGCAGATGTGCCCGTACAGCGAGGCGATGAAGTGGCTGCGGTCGCACCCCGACGCGCCGCACCAGCGGGAAGGCGACGCGTGGGCGACGTCGTGGACCGTCGTCGGGTCGGTCAAGGACGAGGTGGTGTCGTGGACGTCGGCGACGAGCCTGGGGTACGTGACACGGGTGGTGTATGACTCGGTTGAGCGGAGCGGGCGCGACGAAACCTGCAGCACCCCCATCGATTACCTCCATGAAGTGTACTATCGGGAGGATCGCGGAATCCGTGATGCATGCTATTGGTACGATCCGGGGTCCGATGAGCAGGAAGGCTGGTTTTACGCAGGCGAGGGTCGACACGGCATCCCGCTTAGTTTCAGCGCCGTCAGGTATGGAGGAACATGACGCGGAATCGGTTGGAACGCGCGTGGGTGTATTCGTCCGCAGCGACGGTTCTGGCAATCCTAGTTGCCGTCTCCGTGTTGTCTGGGTGCCTTCTGAATCCGTATTCTGGTTGCCGAAATAACTTGATGCAAAAGGAGTGGACGGAAACGGACCTCTACGACGAAATGCCGCCGAACGGGACGTATGGGCAATACACTGTATTTCGCGGTCATTCGTTTGAGGGAGAGGGTCAGGAAGGGCTTGAGCGAGTGGTTGCTTTGTCGCAGACGAGCGAGGAAGACGTTCGGTTAGAAGTTTACCAGAGCGATGCGGTCGTTTACGAGATTGTTTCTAATCGTCGCCACTCTGACGCCGACACGGGTGAGATTCTAAGAGCTTTGTATTCCGATTTAGGTCTCGGTGAGCCCGGGCTGCAGGATTGGAGCTTCGATTGGGATGAGATTGGATGCTAACGCTTTGCCCGTACAGCGAGGCGATGAAGTGGTTGCGGTCGCACCCCGACGCGCCGCACCACCGGGAAGGCGACGCGTGGGCGACGTAAAGGATGCCGGTCGGTCGCCCACGACTTTTTTTGCGGTTTTACGTCGCCTTGCGCAGCCCGGCCACCAGCGCTGCGACGTTGCCGCCGTCGCGGATCCGGTCGACGAGCGCGCTTCCGACGACGACGCCGTCGGCGCCGTGCTTCTTCAGTTCCTTGACGTGTTGCGGCCGGCTCACGCCGAACCCGACGCACGCCGGCGGCCGGTCCTTGATGCGGCCGACGCGTGCGAGAAGCGCCTTCGTCTCGTCGGCGACGCGGTCGCGCGCGCCGGTGGTGCCGTAGACGGCCACCAGGTACAGGAAGCCGGTGGAGGCGGCGGCGATGCGTTTGAGGCGGGCGTTGGGCGTGGCCGGCGTCGCGAGCAGGACGGTGGCGAGGCCTTCCTTCTTCCAGGCGGCGCGGTAGTCGTCGGACTCTTCGAGCGGGATGTCGGGCACGATCGTACCGTCGACGCCGGAGGCGGCCAGTCGCCGCGCGGCCTTGTCGTAGCCGGGCACGTAGAAGAGGTTCGCGTACGTCATCGCGAGGATCGGCGTGTCGACGCCGTCGCGCCGCAGGTCGCGCACGAGCTTCAGGGCGTCGCCGGGCCGGGTGCCGTTCTCCAGGCTCTTGGTGATCGCGCCTTGGATCGTCGGCCCGTCGGCCACCGGGTCGCTGAAGGGGATGCCGAGTTCGATGATGTCGGCGCCCGCGTCGACCGCGTCGCGGATGAGCCGTTTGCTCGTCTTTAGGTCTGGGTAGCCGGCGACGAAGTACGGGATCAGCACGGCGCGGCCGTCCCGTCGGGCCTGGTCGAAGACGGCCTGGATGCGTTCCAGCCCGCTCACACGTCGGCCCCCATCATCTCGGCGACGGTCGCCACGTCCTTGTCGCCACGGCCGCTCAACGTCACGACGATGTGTTCGCGTTTGTCCATCGACGGCGCCATCCGGATCGCCTCGGCCACCGCGTGCGCGCTTTCCAACGCCGGGATGATGCCTTCGACCTCGGACAGCCGGCGGAACGCGTCGAGTGCCGTCTTGTCGCTGATGGGCCGGTATTCGACGCGTCCGTCGTCCTTCCACATCGAGTGTTCGGGTCCGACGCCGGGGTAGTCGAGCCCTGCGGCCACCGAATGCGTCGGCGTCACCTGGCCCTCCTTGTCGAAGAGGAGGTAGCTGAGCGCGCCGTGCAGGATGCCGGGCTTCCCTTTGGCGAGCGTCGCGGAGTGTTCCTTTCCCTTCCCGCCGGCTTCGACGCCGACCAGCCGCGCCTCCGAATCGACCCAGGCGTGGAAGGTTCCGGCGGCGTTCGACCCGCCGCCCACGCACGCGATGAGCGCGCTCGGTTCGATCCCTTCGGCCTTCGTCTGCCGGAGAAGCTCCCGGCCGATGACGGATTGGAAGTCGCGTACGATGCGCGGGTACGGGTGCGGGCCGACGACGCTGCCGATCAGGTAGTACGTCTCCTCGGCGTTCGCCACCCAGTCCCGAAGCGCCTCGTTGATCGCGTCCTTGAGCGTCTCCGACCCGGCCTCGACGGAGTGGACCGTCGCGCCCATCAATTCCATGCGGAACACGTTGAGCTTCTGCCGCTCGGTGTCGTGGCGACCCATGTACACCTCGACCGGGATGCCCAGGACGGCGCCCGCCATCGCGGTGGCGACGCCGTGCTGGCCGGCGCCCGTCTCCGCGATGATGCGCGTCTTGCCCATCGCCCGCGCCAGTAGCCCTTGGCCCATGACGTTGTTGAACTTGTGCGCCCCGCCATGCACGAGGTCTTCGCGCTTGAGCCAGATCTGCGCCCCGTTGAGCTGTTTCGACAGCCGGCGGCAAT
>CAZXJU010000241.1:0-2854 GCA_964641035.1 uncultured Halobacteriales archaeon
CCGCGCGGCGAGGTCCCCATGCACACGCATCCCCATGAGCAGGTCGGCTGCGTCCTCGCAGGAGAGGCCGACGTGACGATCGGCGACCAGACACAGACGATGAAGGCGGGCGACCCGTACGTGATACCCGGCGGCGTGCCGCACGGTGTCCGGGCCGGTCGGAAGGGCGCCCGCGTCGTCGATGTGTTCAGTCCCGTCCGGGAAGAATACCAGCATTGAGGCTTAATCATGCGCCCAACGAAGCGACGGCCCGGCCGCCCCGGACGCACGCCGTCGCCCTCTCCATCCGGGATGATGGGCGACCGGGTGCAAGGTATCGGGGTCGCGGACATCTGCGACGGGTTGGATGAGCTGGGGCTCGACGGCGTGGTCTTCGGCCCGCGTGGCGCATGGCCGGGGTGCCCGCCTATCGCAGGCCGTGTGTACCCGCTGCGGTTGGAGGCCGAGGGCTCGGTGTCCGCCGTGGAGGGGACCCTTGAGGCCATCCAGGCGGCGCGGCCGGGCGACGTGCTCGTCGTCGCAGCCGGCGATGCGGACGATGTGAACTGTTGGGGCGGCATCTGCACGCGCGTCGCACTGCGCCGCGGCTTGCAGGGAGCGGTCCTTGGCGGAGCGACCCGTGATACAACCGGGATTGCGTCGCTGGGTTTTCCCGTCTATGCGATGGGCGTCGTCCCCCAGTCGGTGCGCGGCCGGCGGTTCTTCGTGTCCCATGGCGAGCCGGTCGTGGTGGGCGACGTCGAGTTGTCGGTGGGCGACTTCGTATTCGCCGACCCTGACGGTCTCGCGATTGTGCCCCGCGACCGGTACGGCGGGGTCCTGGACCGCGCGCAACGGGCGGTAGAGAAGGAGCGTCGCATCGTGGCGGAGATCGAGAAAGGAGCGTATCCGGTCCAGGCGCACCGCGAGGCGGATTACGAGGCGGAAAAGGACGCGAGAGGGAGACCGTGAACGGATCGAAGCACAGCCTCGCGGCCGGCACCGCCGTCCACGCGGGCGCGCCATGCGGCAGCCTAGTTTTGGCCGGCACGATTACTACGAGCGTCCGCATTCAAACCTGTTGGAGCCGGTAACGTTGGCGAGAAGATTCAGGGTGAGCGAGCTTGAGATGAATCCGCGACCCTCGCGTATCGAGGCGTTCCGATGGTTGACGAGTCCGCGACTCCATGAATTGGCCAACTCGAAGATCATTTCGAAGTTCGACGTCCGGTCCTTGGGACCCCGTAAATTCTCGTTTCCTTACCACTTCCATCGGGCCGCGGAGGAGCTGTTCGTGGTGTTGGAGGGCGCCGCCAAGCTCCGCACGCCATCGGGCATCGAAGAGGTCCAAGCGGGCGATGTCGTCTTCTTCGAGGCCGGCGCGGACGGGGCGCACCAATTGTTCAACCCGTACGCGGACCCGTGCGTTTACGTGGACGTGAGTGTTTCCGACGGGCTGGACGTAATCGAGTACCCCGACTCCGGGAAGCTAGGCGTGGACGGGACCTTTTTCCCATTCGATGTTGAGGTTGACTATTACGAAGGCGAGGAGAATCCCGAATCCACGTGGCCCGGCCACGCGGAGGACGAGTAATAGAAGAATCACCGGTGGCACGCATTGAGCGCCGGGGCCTTGACGAGCCCCGGCGTCGCGTCAGGCTCGCGAATTGAAAGCGAACCCCGAAATCGGTCGGAACGCTTCCATTGGCTACGTCTGATCGGGCATCCGAACCCCAGGATTGGGTCCGAACGCTAGGATTGTGAGCGGGCTCGAGGGGATTCGAACCCCTGTCCTAGGCTCCGGAGGCCCATGTACTATCCAAGCTATACTACGAGCCCGTCGCGACGCGACGTCCGAGTAAAGCGCCCCGGTTTTAAGCTTCCCGGCGTCGCAGCAGGACCGCGGCCGCGGCGACGGCTCCTGCGGAAAGGATCAGGCCGGCGCTTGGGAGGCCCTCGTCGGTGTCATCGGGCGGCGTCGTCTCGTTGCCGCCGGCCGCGCCGGCCGGCGAGATCGTCGTCATCCCTTGGTTCCACGCGTCGTTCTGGTTCGTGGTGTCGCCGTTGACGGCGTTGCCCGCGTACCAGAACGTGACCTCCATCGTCGCCTCCGAGCCGGTGGGGCTGGACCAGGTGAAATCCCAGGACCGTTGGTCGTTGCCGGCGCTGCCGTGCGTCAGCGTCGTCTCGTTGAGGTTCCGTGCGGCGTTGCTGGCCGGCTGCAACGAGCCGGCGCTCACGATCACTTGGAAGCCGCCCTGGTTCTGGCCGACCGGCACGGCGGCCGGACCCGAAACGCCGACGGTCAATTCGTAGTCCGTGCCCGGATCGTACGCCTCCGGCAGCCCGGTCAGTTCCACCGAGGCGTCGCTCGACGGTTCGTTGCCGTGGCACGTGCATCCGTTGATCGCCGTGTTCTCGGGGGCGCCGCCAGCGTTGGCGTGCGCGCCCGCGGTGAACGCCAGCGCCGCCGCCAGCGTCAACGCGACGACAATCCGTCCTCGTAGAAAGCCCCGCATGCCTAGCGCATCGGCCCGGGCGAGAAAAGGCTTGGGGCCCTACTCCTCGGAGTCGCCCTTTTCATCGTCGTCGGCGGCCTCGGAATCGTCGCCCTCGTCGGCCGCCTCGGCCTCGTCCTCCTTCTTGGAGGATTTCTTGGCTTCGGGTTTCGGCTCCGGCTTCTTCGTGAACTCGGTGTGACCGCAACGGCCGCACGATTCACGGTCCTTGTGTTTTGCAAGGAACACGCCCGGGCCGCATTCCGGGCACGTTCGGCGCGTCCGGACGACCTTGTCGTCCTTGACATCGTAGAGGCTCACCTTGGAGTACGACGCTTTTCCTTCTTCGGCCATGAATGATCAATCCTCGCTCTTGT
>CAZXJU010000242.1:0-2826 GCA_964641035.1 uncultured Halobacteriales archaeon
GTCGCCGTCCCCGGACCCCAGTCCGTCGCCCACGAACGAGCCGGCTTCGCCCACGGAGCCGGCCGGCACGGCGCAAGAGGCCAACGATACGTCGCCCACACCGTCCGACGAGGCGGATCGAGGCCCGCGCAGCTGGAACCTCGGCGGCGAGCCGGGCGGCAGCAGCCCGGCGCCGACGGTGGCGGTCGCACTCGTCGGGCTCGGCTTGGTGGGCGCCGGCGTGGCCGTGGCGCGCCGAAAACGACGCCGGTGACGGTCCCATGCAACGGTTGTCCGACTATTTTCGAGAATCGTGAACAAAACGGAATATAACCACCTCCGCGTCGCTTCGAGTGATGGCACGAAGCAACCTTTCGACGCCTGCGATGCTTGCCCCCCTGCTCTTGCTTGCGGCCGCCTTGGCCGGCTGCGCGGGGGAAACCGACCTTTCGGCCGACGCGGTGAAGGTCACGATCACGGAATACCCGGAGGCCGCCCAAGCCGGGTCTGAGATCAACGTCACGTGGGACGTGGCCATCTCCGCGACCGCCAACGGGACCGATGACGTGAGGTTCGACGAGACGGGAATCGTTTATTCGGGCAACGCCACCGCCTCCGGCGACAACGTCACCGATTGGCCGAACTCGACCGGGCAACAGGAGGACGTCGGCCCCGGCACCTTCACGGCGACCTTCGTCGCGGAGGAGGAGGGCACGATCACCGTCCGCGCCTACGTGATGGTCGGGGACCACACCAAGATGAGCGATGAGGTCACCATCCTCGTCGGCGGCAACGCCACCGGCGGCAACAACACCATCACGATCACGGACGGCGCCCTGCCTCATTTGGCAAGCTACGACCCCGAAGTCTTGACGATCTCGGCCGGCGAGGCCGTCGTCTGGCATAACCAGGACGACGCGACGCATACGGCCACCGACGACGGGTTCGACACCGGCGACGTCGCGTCCGGCGAGTACAGCGAACCGATCGTCTTCACCGAGCCGGGCGAGTACGCGTACCAGTGCAGCTACCACCCGCAGACGATGCAAGGCACGATCATCGTGGAGGACGCCAACGCCACGAATGCGTGAGCCCGGCCACGGCCCGTGCACCCTGCGCGTTCACGCCGCCCGGACACCCCCGTTAGCAAATATTTAAGTCCGGGCGGCGGTCAGAAGATGAGACGCGTATGGTCGAGAACATCGTCATCATCGGAAGCGGACCCGCCGGGTATACGGCGGCCCTCTACAACGCACGCGCCCGGCTGGACCCGTTGGTCTTGGCCGGCCGGGAATCCGGCGGGCAGCTGATGCTGACCACGGACGTCGAGAACTACCCGGGCTTCCCCGAGGGGGTCCAAGGCCCGGAGATGATGGAACTCTTCCGCAAGCAGGCCGAACGCTTCGGCGCCCGCGTCGTCGACGAGAACGCCGTCGAGGTCGACTTCAGCTCGCGCCCGTTCAAGATCAAGGCCGAGTCGGAGGAATACGAGGCGAAGGCCGTGATCGTCGCCACCGGCGCCAGCGCGAGATGGCTCGACATCCCCGGCGAGGAGCGGCTGCGGGGCCACGGCGTCAGTTCGTGCGCCACGTGCGACGGCGCCTTCTTCCGCGACAAGGTCGTCGCCGTGATCGGCGGCGGCGACAGCGCGATGGAGGAGTCGCAGTTCCTGACCCGGTTCGCGAAGAAGGTCTACGTCATCCACCGGCGCGACGAGCTGCGCGCCAGCAAGATTATGGCCGAACGCGCGCTCGACAACGACAAGATCGAGTTCATCTGGAACACCGAGGCGAAGGAGGTCGTGGGCGACGACAAGGTCGAAGGGGCACGCCTGGTCAACAACGAGACCGGCGAAGAGTCCACCCTTGAGGTGGACGGCTTCTTCCTGGCGATCGGCCACACGCCCAACACCGACTTCCTCAAGGACCAATTGGACTTGGACGACCAGGGCTACCTCGTCCAGGGGCCGAAATCGACCACGAGCGTCGAGGGCGTCTTCGCCGCCGGCGACGTCCACGACGCACGCTACCGGCAGGCGGTCACCGCCGCCGGCGCCGGGTGCCGCGCCGCGATGGACGCGGAGAAGTGGCTCGAGGCCAAGGAGCACGAGGAGCAGTCGGCCGAGAAGGCGAAGGCGACGGCGTGACGTCCGCGACCGTCGACTCCAAGTAGGCTCTCCGTCTTTTCCCGCCGATGCGCGCGACGATCCACTTCGACGGGGCCGCCAACCCCAACCCCGGCAAGATGGGCATCGGCGTCGTCGTCGAGGCGCCCGGGCACGACGACGTCGAGATCAGCCAACCGCTCGAACGCGACGGCACCAGCAACATCGCCGAGTACGAGGCGCTGATCCGCGGGCTCGAGGAAGCGAAAAAACTGGGCGCCGACGAGGTCCTCGTCAAGGGCGACTCCAACCTCGTCGTCCAACAACTCCTCGGCCGGTTCCGCGTCAAACAACCGCACCTGAAACCGTTGCACCAGCGGGTGGCCGAGCTTTCCGACGACTTCGACGAGTTCGAGATCCAATGGGTGCCGCGCGGCGAAAACAAACGCGCGGACGCCCTGGCCAACGCCTCCGTCAGCGACAAGGGCGGCCGAAGCGGCCCGAAGGTCGGCACCAACCCCGGAAAACGGGAACACTCCATCCTCTGCCCGAAGTGCAACAAGCCGTGCGACCTGTCGATCCAGACGTTCAAGGACGGCTCCGACCACATCCGCCAGGAGTGCGCCGACCACGGGTTCATCGGGTACGCCCCGGACGTGGAGCCGTTCCGGACCCTCGCCCGGAAGAAGAAGTAGCGGTCCTCTTGCCACAGTCTTCAAATACGGATACCGAGACTGGTGGCC
>CAZXJU010000243.1:0-2814 GCA_964641035.1 uncultured Halobacteriales archaeon
GGTCGAGGAGCCGACGGCGGCCGGGATCCTCGATCAGGGCGGCCACGGGACGATGGTCGCGTCGCGTGCGGCCTCGTTCGAGTATGGCGCGTGCAACGAATGCAAGGTTGTCGCCATCGAAGGGTTCAGCGCCGAATCCACGACGTGGGGCGGACAGAATGCGGCGTGGATCGATGCGCAGTCCAACTCGTGGGGTCCGCTCCTTCCGGTGTGGACGCCGGCGGGCGAGGCGGCCGGCTTCGGCAGCGGGCCCGGCTTCGTGGCGGCGGTGGAAGCGGCGGCGCAGGAGCACCTGAGCTTCTGGGCAAGCGGCAACGGGGCCTTGACCCGGTTGGGCGCCGTCGGCCATCCGACGGTCGTCGACCCGCGGATGACGCCGTCGATCGTGATGGTCGGCGGGCACGATTCCGGGCAGGTGAACGTGTGGCCGGATTGGCCGCCGCACGTGGTTTCGGATTCGTGCAATTCGTGGGCGGCGGACCACCGTAGTCTCGACCATTCGGCCGAGGACATCGGCGGCGGCACAAGCGGCGCCAGTCCGTTCGCCGGGGGGATGAGCGTCCGGATTCTGTTGGAAGCGCGGACGATCCTCAACGACACCGTCGAGGGCGTCCGGGACGGCGTCGTGGCGGCGGGGACGCCGCCGTCGGATGTGACCACGGGCCCGTTGGCCGACGGGGAGTTCACGTTTGACGAGTGGAAGGAACTTGTCTTCAAGACGGCCTCGGAGCGGCCGGAGCGTCAGTACGAGGACGGCAGCGTGTGCGACGTGGTCGGCGGCTTGGGCCTCTACAGCGCGACGCCGATCGCGTGGCAGGATGTGCCGGAGGAGTACCCGGAATTCGTGCACATCGGGTATGGGGCGGTGGACAACGCGTCGCGGGACCTGGCGTTCCAGGTGTTGCGTGGTGCGGCGCCGATGCCGGACCGGTCGCAGACGGATGCGTACTTCGCGATGGACGCGGCGGCGCGGGACGCGCTGCACGACGTGTATTCAGGGTGACCGGGCCGGCGGCTACGCGATCTTCTTCTCCGGTAGACGGTAGCGGAGCAATGCGGCGACGCCGCCGAAGGCGCGCATCAAGGTGGTGCCTTCTTCGCTCTCGGTGCTGATGAGTTCTACGCCGGCACCGGTGCCCTCGGCCATCTCCGACAGTTCGTCGATGAGGTCCTGGTGTTCGAGGACGCCGAGGTAGGATTGGCATTCGGGGCATTTCTCGTCGCCGGCTGCGTCTTCGACGTCGTCGCGCCCGACGCTGATGTCTCCCTTCTCCCATCCGCAGTTCGGGCAGCCGATCTTCGCCCGTTCCTTGCGTAGGCCTTCGCTCAACAGCAGGGTGTCGACGGCGCCCATCTGGAGGGCGTACCGGACCTGGCCTTCTCCGTACGTGGCTTTTCCGGCGTCCTCCTTCATGATCTGTTGTTGCAGCCGCTGGAAGAGTTTCTTCTCTTTGATGAGGCTGACTTCGGAGATCGTCTCGGACGCGTTCTCGACCATTTCGTTGAGGCCGAACTCGTCGGTGTAGCCGGTGTCGAACGTGTCGATGATCTGTTTCTGGACCTCGTGGTGGAGGAATTCGCCGTCGACGAAGTACTTCTTCGAGGGGCCGGGGCCGCCGACGAGGATCCCGATGATCCCCTTCTCTTGGCGGAAGATGTCGCTGGCCTTCTCGGCCATCTTCTTGAACCAGGCGTCGGCGGCCTCTTCGGTCAGGCGTTCGAAGCGGCGTTGCGACTGGCCGCCGCGGCCGTGCTTGCCGGGCACCATGCTGGTGTCGTAGAAGAGCTGCTGGATGCTTTTGCCGCGAAGGATGCCGATGGTGCATTCGCGCCGGTCGATGAGCAGCAGGCCGTAGACTTCCTTCTCTTCCAGCATGTGCTCCAGTGGTTCGAGGAAGAACCGGCTGTCGCAGCGGTAGAGCATGCTGCCGACCGGGTGGGGGGGTTCGAAGACGTGGGCTTCCATCTCTTGTTGGTTGTTGCCGGTGACGACGGCGCCGACGAAGATGGCCAACCCGTTTTCGGGTGGTTGTTTGAGGCCTTTGAGGCGGTTCTGGATGGATTCGAGCGCGGCCTGGACGTTCTTCTGCGTCTGTTTGCTTTTGATGTTGCCGGCCTGGCTGTACTCGTCGCGCAGCTGCGCTTGGACGTCGTGGATCTGGCGGTCGGGCGGGATGTAGAGGCTGATGAGCTCCGTGTGCATCCCGCGTTTGTTGCGCAGGGTCTCCAGGTCGCGTTTGAAGTCGTATTTTTGTCGTTGGGTGAACTCGGCCATGGTTATGCCTCGAGAAGTCGGGCGCCGCCCCACGCGTTGGTGGGCGGTGCTTGTCAGGCGAACGCGAGAAGGACGATGGCGAGGCCTGCGGCCAGCAGCATGGGCGGGATCGCCGTCCAGAGCACCAGCTCGTTTCGCAGGCGGCGGATGTGGCCGACGTCCTCGAAGGCGCTCACGATGAATGGGTTACGTTTGGCGCGGTATAAGCCTTTGCGGGGATTGTAGGCGCCGACGACCCACGCCTCGTCGTCGGGTTCGAAGCGGTACTCGGTCACGTCGATGCGGCCCAGGCGTTTGGCGTGTCGGTCTTCGACGCCGAGCGCTTCGAACAGGTCGGCGTGTTCGTCGGGGACTCCGGTGAGGTCGTCGAAGCGTCGTGTGTCCTGGTGGGCGCTGGCGACCAGGGGTGTCCACGGTTCGAGGTCGACGCGGGCCTCGCGGGTCTCGAGGTAGGACGGGGTCCATTGTTTGTGCGCCGCCAGCGTCTTCACTTTCTCGCCGGGTTCTGGGACGGATTGCGCTTTGACGAAGACGTAGAC
>CAZXJU010000244.1:0-2810 GCA_964641035.1 uncultured Halobacteriales archaeon
TCCGTTCCGCCGGTCCGTTGGAACGCGAGGGTCGTCCCGGAGGCCGCCCGGCGTTCCAGGTCCCCGTCGGCGCCGCCGGTGAACGTGGCCTGCGACGTACCCTGGCCGGCCGCGTCAACTTCGTAGCCGGACGGGAAGACGATCTCCAGGCGGCCGTCGGCCTCCCAGGCGTTGAATAGGGTGAAATCGAAGGTGTGGGTGTCGACGTGGTCGGCCCGGTGGTCGCCGTTGGATTGGACGGGCCCGCTGGAAAACGCGTGCGGGGCGATCTCGACGGAAGGGGCCTCGTGCGTTGCGATGACGGTGGCGTTCTCGTCGCGGACGTCGATGAGGAACACGCCGGAGGGGCCGGCGGTCGCGGGGTCGCGTACGGCGGTGACGTCGAGGACGACGTCCGTACCGTTGGCGACCGACTCGTTGCCGTCGAGGTTGCACGCGACGTGGGCTGGTCCGAGTACCTCGGTGCCGGCCGACCGGTTGGCGGGCGCCTGGATGTGGCACGTGCTTTCCGAGGTCAACGCGAACCCGTCGGGGAATGCGACGAGCAGGCTGCCGTTGGTCGGGATATCGACGCTCAGGTTGAATGCGAACGTCCACGTCTCGACGGTGCCCGTGGTGCGGACCGGCGCGTCGGCGGCGGCCGGTTCGGCGGAGGACTGGCCGAGGCTGGGCGGGGTGAACGCCAGCAGCAGCGCCGCGGCAAGTACGATGATGGTGACACGTGACGACGTTCGGCGTTTCATGGGGAGTGCGTTCCCTGGCACCAGATCGAGCCCCCGCGGGCGGTTATAAGGATTCTAGGACGCGGGCCGGATGTTTGTGGTACGAGCGTTCCGGATCGGCGACGTCCACCTTCACTGACCCCCAGACGACCATTATATGCGGCGCCGGGTTCCTGGAGGCGGAGACCCATGGAGGAAACCACGACACCCGACGCGAAGCTAGCGCCCGTACAACCGATGGTCCGCGTGCCGGACGTCCGGGAGGCGATCGAAACGTATACGACGGCCGGCGCCACGGAGGTCGCCCGGTTCCCGGGCCCCGACGGGACGACGCTCGTGCACGGAATCGTCGCGTTTGGCAACAGCATGGTGCACGTGTCGCCGACCGAGATGCAAGGCATGGAGGAGATGCCGGGCTACGACGCGGAGTACGAAGCGAAGATCCGCAAGGGTCCGCGCGGCGTCGGCGTCCTCTTCTACGTACAGGTCAACGATGTGCAGGCGACGTTCCAGGCGGTCGAGGACGCCGGCTTCGAGACGTTGGGTCAGCCGGAGGACCAGTTCTACGGCGACCGGACGTTCAACGCGGTCGACCCCTTCGGGTACGTGTGGTCGTTCGGCCAGACGGTCAAGGAAATGACCCCCGAAGAGATGCAGCAGGCGATGCGCGAGCAGACCGCCTAGAGGCCGTACCCCCGCTTGGTGAGCAGACCGCGGAAATCGTCCTCGCGCCGCGCCATTACGCCGCCTTCGGCGAAGTATTTGCGCAGCGAGTTCACCCAGTCGCCGCTGCGCGTAGCCTCGGCCATCACGGCGTACGCCTCGTCCAGACGCTCGTCGGTCGGCGCCTGGTATCGGTCCTCGTGCAGGACGAGGTCGAGGGGCACGCGGGGTTTGGGCGGGTTCCGTTTGGCCGGCACGCCGATCGTGAGGCCCCACAACGGGACGACGCCTTGCGGCAGTTCGAGCAGGTCGGCGATGTCGGCCGCGCCGTTCTGGACGCCCCCGATGAAGCAGATGCCCAGGCCGTGCGCCTCGGCCGCAAGCGCCAGGCTCTGGGCGAAGAGCGCAGCGTCCGTGATGCCGAACAAGAGTCCGACGGCCGGCTCCATGCCCAAGGTCTCCCCGCGGCGTTCCAGGAGACGCCGCATCCGATGTACGTCGAGGCATACGACGAGGAACTCGCTGGCGGGCCGCAGGTGGCGTTGGTCGCCGGCCAACGCGGCGACCTGGTCGCGGAGTTCCGGGTCGCGCAGGCGGATGACGGAGTATAGTTGGCCGGTGGCGTCGGTCGACGTCTGTTGGGCCGCGGTGACCAGTCGTTCGAGGAGTCCTTCCGGTAGCGGCTGGTCCTTGTAGTCTCGGCAGCTGGCGTGCGATGCGATCAATCCGGTGACGGCGTCGGCGTCCATCACGCCGCGGATGCCGCCTCTTCCACTAAGGTTTGCTCGTCGGCCTGGCCATGCAAGACTTCCAGCAGCCGGTATTCCAGGACACCCGACGCCTGGCAGAAGAGGATGCTTTCCTTCTGATACGGACGCAGCGTGTCTCCGCGGCTCTTGACCTCGACGGGGAACGCGCGCCCGGTGCCTTGCTGCCACGCGAACCAGTCGGCGGACACCGCCCGGTGGCCGGCCAGGAGGCCGCGCAGGATCGTGAGGTAGCGTTGCGCGCCGAGCGTCGTAAGGAGGCTTTCCAGGCGCCGCCGCGTGGCGAACCGGGTCACGAGCGGCAGGGCGCCGGGCGGCCGCGCGTGATCCGAGTATGGTGTCCGCCGCCCGAGCGCCTCCAACGCCTCGAGCGTGCCGCGCACCGGGTCGCCGGCGATCGCGTCGACCTTCGCGCGTGCCTTGCGGACCCGCTCCAGCGGCGATCTCCGTGGATCGACCCAGGCCCATCGGTCAGGGCGGAAGTGGCTGGGCGGCCGACCGACGAGCGCCACGAACAGCCGCGTGAACAACGCGGGCGGCACGACGTCGTACGCCAACCGGTTCAGGACCTCCCGGGCGACGACCACCACGGCGACCGCGTGTCCGTTCTGGTCGTAGAAGAGCTTCTTCGTCGAGTCGCCGTAGCGGGCGCCGTCGT
>CAZXJU010000245.1:0-2803 GCA_964641035.1 uncultured Halobacteriales archaeon
CCCAGCAGTACGGGTGGCGCACCACGTACGAGAGCATCCTGCCGTTCGGCGTGCTCCTCTTCGTCGTGGCATGGCTCCTGGTCCGCGACACGGGCGCCCGGCAACGCGTCCCGATCGACTATCCCGGCGCCGCGCTCCTGATAGCGGCCGTGTTGCCGTTGTTGTACGCCATCGTCCGCGTCGACACGTGGGGCGGGTTCGGAGACGCGAGGTTCTGGGTGTTCTTCGGCGCCGGCGCCTTCTTCGCGGTCCTCTTTGCGTGGCGGATGGTCGCGGCCCGTGCGCCGTTGATGCGGATGGAGCTCTTGGCCGATCGCGACATCCTCCTAACGAACGTGCTCGGCATCGGCATCGGGTTCGGCATGTTCACGCTCTTCCAGACGCTGCCGGGCCTCATCCAGACGCCGGAACCCGTCGGCTTCGGCGGAAGCGTGTTCCTGGCCGGCCTGACGCAATTGCCGATGAGCCTGGCCACGCTCGTCAGCGGGCCGCTCAACGGGTTCGTCGTCCACCGGTTCGGGCCGAAGCGGCCGCTCACGATCGGCATGTTCGGCATCGTCGCCGCCTTCGGAGGCCTGGTCGCGTTCCACGACGTCCTGTGGCACATCATGGTGGCGATGGCCGTCTTCGGGTGGGCGATCTCGATGACGATGGTCGCCTCGATCAACCTGATCCTCATCGCGACGCCGCGCACCCACCTGGGCGTCTCGAGCGCGATGAACCAGACGTTCCGCATCACCGGCGGGAGCCTCGGGCCGGCCGTGGCGGCGTACTTCCTCGCGGCGTATACGAGCCCCCTCGAGTTGCATGGCGTGGTGCAGCCGGTGCCGACGGAGTTCGCGTACGTCGTCACGTTCGCCGTGGCCGGCGTCGTCGTGTTGGCGGGTGCCGTGCTTTCGTTCTTCCTGACGGACCGGCGGCCGGGCGAGGAGGTGCCGACCGCGGTGCCGTCGGCGGTCGAGGAACCGAGCGTGGCGGGCGGCGAGGGGTGATGCAAACCCGGTTACCACTGATTATATGGCGGACCGGAGCCAACATATACGTCGTATGACAAATACGTATGTGATGACGGCGCAGGGCTTCAGGCCAATTCCACCCCCGCCGCGGATTGACGGACCGGCGCCGAGGCTGGACACGATCAACGAGATCGAACTCATCTTGCGGCGTGCCGCCGACGATGGAGAACCGCCTTTGCCACTGGCGGAGATCAAGCGCCGTATGAAGGCCAAGAGCGTCCGGCACAGTACAGTTCGCACCGCCGTCGATGCCCTCAAGCGCTTCAATCTGATTGCTGAGGGCAGCAAAGGCGTCCTGTGGGCCGTAAACGACGACCCCGAATTCTGGTCTCGGCCGATGCGACGACTCCGGTGACGGGCGCATGGCTGTCTTCATCGAGGAACGTGTCCTGCGCAGTTTGGAGAAGAAACTCGACCGGGGCGCGCTGACGCAAGTTCACAAGCATCTGGCAAGGCTGGCGGAGGACCTGGACGAAGACCCGACCCGGGGCGATCACATCTCACTGAAGCTCGTCCCCGACTCCTTCAGCGGACTCCGGAACTTGTGGCGCGCCGAGTTGCCAGGCGCTTGGCGCGCCCTGTATACGATCGCCGGCTATCCGAGCAGGGACCTGCGGGTCGTCATCGTGTGGGTCGGTGATCACAAGGCGTACGATCGGCTTTTCGGGTATCGGTAACGACAAGAGCCGAGACGCGTCATTACGATTCATGCCCGACCCGCCGACGGACCCCGAACCCGACATCTCCTGGGTCGACTTCCGCAAGGTCGACGTGCGCGTCGGCACCGTCACCCGGTGCGAGGCGTTCCCGAAGGCACGCAACCCGTCGTACAAGCTCTGGGTCGACTTCGGGCCCCTGGGCGAACGGAAGACGAGCGCACAGGTCACCAAACTGTACGACCCGGACGACCTGGTCGGCCGGCAGGTCTTGGCCGTCGTGAACTTCCCGCCCAAACAGATCGCCGACTTCATGAGCGAGGCGCTCGTGCTGGGCCTGGTCGTCGACGACGAGACCGTCGTCCTCGTTGCGCCGGAGCGGGACGCGCCCGACGGGACGCGGCTCGCGTGAGCGGACCGCATCCTTCTTACGGGGCCGCCCGGATGCCGGCGCGGTGAACCAGCGTGGGGTTCTTCGGTGAGTTCAAGGCGTTCTTGACGCGCGGCAACGTGGTCGATCTGGCCGTCGCCTTCATCCTGGGCGTCGCCTTCAACCGCATCGTCCAATCGATCGTCAAGGACCTGCTGATGCCGCCCATCGGCCTGGCGATCGGCGGCCAACGGATCGCCGACCGGTTCTGGGTCCTCAGCGGCCCGGCTGGCCCGTACACGACCGTCGACCAGGCGCACGCGGCGGGCGCGGTGACCCTCAATTACGGGTTGTTCATCGTGGCGGTCATCGAGTTCGTCATCATCGGGTTCGTGCTCTTCCTGTTCGTCCGGTCGACCAACCGGCTCCGGCGCAAGGAGGAGAAGAAGGTGGAGGCGACCACGAAGCCGTGCCCGTACTGCGCCTCCACGATCGCGATCGGGGCCACGCGGTGCCCCCAGTGCACGTCCGAGCTGGACGCGTCGCCGACCGCCCCGTAATCGTTACGTCGGGCGGGTGTCCTGGACCCACGCGTCGATGAGCGCAAGCTGGTCGAGGATGCGGTCCCACGGGTCGCCCTCCTCCATGTTCCCGTAGTCGGCCTGTTGGCTGTTGTGCAGCGTCGCCGAGAGGCCGGTGGCGTCGAGAAGCTCCACGTGGGGTCCCGAGCAGTCCACGCAGTCCCAGTCCGGTTCGCCCGG
>CAZXJU010000246.1:0-2799 GCA_964641035.1 uncultured Halobacteriales archaeon
CGGCGAGTCGCCGCCGGCGCCGCCGGCGGCACGTCCGCCGGAGCCGCCGCCGAAGCCGCCGCCGAGGTCTTCGACGTCGGGGATCCCGTTGTCGTCGACGGTGAACTGTTCCTCCCAGTCGAGCAGGTACGTGCTCTGGTGGTTCTTCACCTGTCCCTTGACGGTATAGGTCCCGGCCGGGAGCGGGTTGTTCACGTAATCGTAACGCCAGGTGGCGTTGACCGGCTTGAAGTGGCCGTCGTGGTCGACACTGAACTTGAGCTTCACGAACTCAAGGTCGCCCGGGCCAAGCGTCTTCGGGCCCTCGACGGTCAGTTCCAGCGAGTTCGCCTCGACGTCGTAACTGCCCCACACGCTCTTGAACGACCACCGGAAGAACAGGAAGTCGTCGAACGTGTGGACGCGGGTGCTCGTCGTCTGCATCGGGTTCTGGACGTCCATCACGACGCGCGGCGGGTAGTCGGGACCCGTCACGAGCCGCCAGTCCGCCTGCGTGAACCGCGCCTGGTCCGTCTGGATCTGGTACGGAATCACCTGGACGATGTAGCCCTTTTGATCAGGGAACGCCGGGTCGTAGACGCTGGGCAGGAAGTTCTTGTGCAGCGTCATCGGCACCTTGAACTGGTAGATCGGCCCCGTCGGAGCGCCCGGTTGGCTGATGAGCGAGACGCACTCGGCGCACTGCTCCGCGTACGGCGTGGCCTCCTTGTAGCCGCTGCCGGTGTCGCCGGAGGCGATCATCAGGCGCGAGTCTTCGGTCGGGTGCCGACCGATGTTCATCTGCGCGTACACGCCGACGGCCGGCATGACGCCCACGTGGTCGCCCGGCACCGCGTCGGGCGCGCTCTCGGGCGACATGTACCAGTAGAGCCACATGAAGTTCCCGTCGATGCCGACGATGTCGACCTGCTCGGCGAGACCGGGTTCTTGGTGGACACGCCACTGGCCCTCGGCGAGGTATTCAACGAAGCCGGGGGAGCTGAACATCAGGAACTCGTTGTTCCGGAACTTGCAGCAGGGCGCCGCCTCGTTCTCGGTGTAGATGGTCGGCATGAGGAAGCCTTGGTCGAGGCTTTCCTCCTCGTTCGGGTCCGGGTACTGCGTGTTCAGGGGAGCCCGCTGAAGAAGGTCCTTGAAGTGCGCGTAGAGGATGGTCCGCACCGGCATGTTGTCGGCCGGGGTGATCGTCGCAGGGCGGCCCGCGGCTTGGTTCGCCGCCTGCGGGTCGCAGTTCTCCATCTCCTCCTTGCACGTCGTCGTCACGGGCTCCTGAACAGTTGGGATCTGTTCCTGCGCCATCGTGATCGGGATCGCCGCCATCAAGGCCGCGACAAACAACGCCATTAGCACCTTCGTTTTCATGTTCGGTCTCCCCGGGGTAGGTTGGCAATCGATTCGCCGGACGCGTTTTAAGGTTTGTTGTCCCCCTCTTGAACCGGCCCTTGAAGGCCATCCAGGAGCGGGGTCGCCCCTTGGGGTCGCGCCCGACCCATATACGACCATGGTCGCACCGCCGCTTTAGTACTTTGTGGGTACGGTCCTTATACGGCCGCAGTGCCGGCGGCCCCGGCGTCATCTACGGTCGTCACTCGATGGACCCCAGGTACCTTCTCCCGGACGATCCGCTCGATGCCCGATTTCAACGTCCGCATCGACAACGGGCACCCGTCGCAGGCGCCCAACAGGCGCAGCGTCACGGCGCCGGCGTCCACGTCGACGGAGACGACCTCACAGTCGCCGCCGTCCATCCGCAGCATGGGCCGCACCTCGTCGAGGACGGCTTCGACGGCCTCCTTGGAGACCGCGACGGTGGCTTCCGGCACGACCCGTTCTAGGCCACGTCGCGTTCTTATCCTTTTCCGCGCGCTCACGACGACGCCGGCTGCGCGTCCTCTTTGCGCGGTTTCGACGCCGGCTCGTCCACGTTGGTCAGCAGGCTGTCGACGACCTTGCCGAACGCCTTGGCGGCGGCGCTATCAGGCATCGAGACGACGAACGGTTTGCCCTCTTCCGCCCTCTCAAGCACTTCGATGTCCAGCGGGACGGCGCCCAGGAACGGCACCGTCGTGAGTTCGGCGAGTTTCTCGCCGCCGCCAATGTGGCCGAAGATCGAGTACTCCTCGCCGCAGTGCGGGCAGGTGAAGCCCGACATGTTCTCGATGACGCCGAGGCACTTGAGCTTCAACATGCGCGTGAACCCGATCGCCTTCTTCACGTCGAGGGTGGCGACGCCTTGCGGGGTCGTCACGACGACGACGCCGTCGGCGTCGCGGATGTTCTGCGCGACGCTGAGCGGTTCGTCGCTGGTGCCCGGCGGCAGGTCGATGAGAAGGAAGTCCAGGTCGCCCCACTCCACGTCCCCCAGGAACTGCGTGAGCGCGTGCGTCTTCATCGGACCCCGCCACACGACGGGCGTCCCGTCGTCCGGCAGCAGGAACGCGATGGAGATCACCTTGATGCCGAGCTCCTCGTGCACGATCGGTTGGATGGAGCCGGACTCCTCGACGTTGCGGAGGCTGGCACCCGTCAATCCGAGGAGGAACGGCACGTCGGGCCCGGTGAGGTCCATGTCCAACACGCCCACCGAGAAGCCGCGTTGCGCGAGCGCCGCCGCCAGGTTCACGGTGACCGTCGACTTGCCGACGCCGCCCTTTCCCGAGGCGATGACGACCTTGTGCTTGATGCTGGCCAGGTTCTTGCTGATCCGCACTCGACGCTTGAGCTCCTCCGCGACGAACTTGCCCTGCGGCCCCTTGCCTCCGGGCCCCCCACCCGGCCCGCCGGCGGTCGGGAGTTTCT
>CAZXJU010000247.1:0-2770 GCA_964641035.1 uncultured Halobacteriales archaeon
GAAGCGGCCTCCTTGGCCAGTTCCGCCTCGGCCTCCTCGCCGTGGCGCGGGTAATGCCGGGTCCACTTCACGTAGCGGGGCACCTTGCCCTGCTTCAGAAGCTTCACCTGGCAGCGTTTCGAGTCGAAATAGAAGCTCGAGCCGTCCCGACGGACGAACATCCTGCCGGTGCCCGGTTCCAGCGGGTTCCCGCAGAACGAACACACACGTTGTTCCATGATTGAATCCTCCGGTACGCTCAGCGGCCGCCGAGCTTGCGGGCCTCGCGCTCCGTCTCACGCAGCAGGAGCACGTCGCCCAGTTGGACGGGGCCCATGACGTTGCGGGTGATGATGCGTCCCTTGTCGCGGCCGTCCAGCACGCGCACCTTGACCTGGGTCGCTTCGCCGGTCATGCCGGTGCGCGCGACGATCTCGACGACCTCGCTCGGGATTCCTTCCTCACTGCCTTCGGCCATCGGTCACGCCTCACTTCTTGAGGGCCGCGAACTTCTTCGCGACCTCTTCGACGGCTTCCGCGCCGGCGCCTGGATCCACCACGGCCACCGCGGCGGTCGCCACGGGCAGACCCGCGGCGGCACCCAGCTCGCCCTTCGAAGGGACGTAGCCGTAGGGGATCCCCTTCTCTTCGCACAGGATGGGCACGTGCGCCAGGATCTCCTCCGGGCTCACGTCCTCCGCCATCAGCACAAGCTTCGCCTGACCGCGTTCGACCTGCTTGGTGACCTCGTTGGTCCCCTTGCTGATCTTCCCGGTCGTGGAAGCTTTTTCAATCGATTCTAGAGCCTGCGTCGCAAGCTCCTCGGGCGTCTCAAAACGGACGTACATCGGCATATCGTGGACCTCCTTCCGCCCCGAAGGGCGTCATTAGTCACTGGCGGGGTCCGCCCTATACTGAGGTTCTATTTATAGCACAGGGTCCGAGGGTCACGCCGGCGGCGCCTCACGCGGTGGCGGCGCTTGCCGCGTACCCATCAGGAGGACACCGGCCACGAGCACGAGGACGGACGGCCCGAGCCCGATGTAGCCGAGGCTGAACATGAACAGGACGGCCGCACCGGCCATCAACGCCCCGAGACCCACCACCGCCCACGCCATCCGCCGCCAGGCCAACCACGTACCGAGTGCGCACACGAGGACGTACAGGCCCGGCAGCGGATGCGGCGCCGACACGCACTGCGCCTGCCCGCCCGGCGGCCGTTCCATGGCCCCGCAGAACACCGTCACCACGAAGAAGACCAACGCGAACGCTCCCGCGGACGCCACGAGACCCACGGCCCACGTGCGACGATCCATGAATCTCCAAGCACCGCCCGGCCACATGAAGGCTCGCCACGGCGGCGCGTGAGTCAGACTCGTTTCGTCGTCTCGACGCGGATCCCCTCGCGGCGCAGGTCATACTGGAACGCGCGCGGCGGCGTCGGCACCCCCCGCATCTTCAGCAGGCGGAAATGCGATCGCACACGGGACCCGTCGCCGTCGGTCGAGAAGTCGATGATCCCGTCGGCCAGATGCAAGAACCGCTTCTCGAGCCGGGGCTCGTGCAACCCCTTCGTCAGGTACATCAGCGCCGTGCCCCCACGCGCCTTCACCATCGCCACCAACCGCGTGGCCATCGCGGTCGTCGCCTCCACGCCGAGCGTCAGAATCGCGTCGCTCAGGGTGTCGACGACGACGCGGAACGGACGTTCCGCCGGATGCCGAAGGATGCGCGGAGCGACATCTTTGTCCATCGTCGGCCCGGCCGCCTCCAACCCAAGCAGGTTCCGCGACGGCGTCTCCATCTCCGGGAACTGAAGGTTGTAGTAGTCGAGGTACTCGAACCCCTCCACCGCGGGCGACCCGGTCAAGTACCGGCGCACGCGGTGCGTCACCTCCCGCTCAGGCCGTCCAATCCCATAATAGTACACGCGGTCGCCCGCCATCAGGCCGGCCGCCGCAAACTGCTCCAAGAACACCAGAGGACCGTTGCTCGCGTCAGCAAGCACCAGCAGGGTCACACCCGACGGGACGCCACCACCGAGCACGCCGTCCAAGCCCGCAAGACCCGTCGGATAGGTGCCGCTGGCGGGCTCCGCCGACGTCTCGTTGTGACCGGGCGCCTGGCTGGCGCGCGGATGATCGGGCGCGGTGGAACCCGCGGCGGCGAACAACCAGAAACGCTCCGCAGAGGACACCCCGAACCTTGTATTTCCCGGTGTCTGAATGGGCCTTTTGCACCGGCCAATAGTACAAGGTTCGAACGCGGCCGCTGAAGTGCCTACTCGTGCGCGAAGACGGCGACCACGTCGTCACCGACGGCTTCCACGCGCGCGAACCCGACCCGCTCGAACTGGACGACGCGGCCCTCGTCGCCGTCCACGGCGGCTTCCACCACGCCGTCGACGACGGTGGCGGCCTCGTCCGGCAGGATGAGCCTCGCCGTCCGGTGCGCCCCGCCGGCGGCCGCACACCATTGCAGGATCGGCACGCCTTGCTTGGTCACGGACACGTCGTCGCCAGCCCAGGCCGCCTTGCCGCCGCCTCTCCACGCGAGGTTGCCCCAGTCCTTGAGGCGGAACGTGTCGCCCTCGTCGAGGGCGGAGACGTCCTCCCGCGGCAGGAACACCGCGGGTTCCGTGTCCCCGCCGACGAGCATAGACCGGGTGCCCCGGTCCTCGTGGTCCGGATGAAACGGCGCATGGCCCGTGACGCCCCCGTCCGGCAAGTCCTCGATGTCGACGCGCACCGGCTCCGGCACGAAGAAGAGGCGGTCGGCCGTCGGCTCCACG
>CAZXJU010000248.1:0-2737 GCA_964641035.1 uncultured Halobacteriales archaeon
CGGACGGAGGCTGGTGCGACACCGGCGTCAATCGCACCGCCGGCTACCACACGGCCTGGTTCAACGAGACGGCCTCCGGGACGATCGGCGTCTCCATCGACGGCCAGGCCGTCGCGTGCGGGACCGGGATCGCAGCCGGTCTCACGCCCACGCACGTCGTAATCGGGACGGAAGGCGCCGTGACGGGCGGCGGGTTCCACTTCGACCGCGTCGTCGCGAAGCACGCGGATGAAACCGTCTTCGATAGCGGCATGGTCGATGGCGACCAGACGCTAGCCGACGAATGGCTCTTCGACGCGACGAGTCCCTCGGCCGCCTTGCGATTCGTGGCCGCCAGCCCCGACGGCGACGGCGCCGTCCAGGTGTTCCAAGAAGAAGACGCCGGCCATTCCGTGCTTCGCAACCTAGACCCCCTGCCCCGGCCCGGGCCGCTCGAGGTGCGAATCGAATTCCGCGACGAGCTCATCCAGCCGCGGCAGGACGCCCCCGATGGGGTTGGCGTTCGTGCGGTGAGTGCATTCTCGCCGCAGGCAGTCATAGAACCGCTGGATGGCGTCGACCTGCCGCCGCCGAACCTCGATTTGGCGTTCCACGCGCTCGACACGTTCCAGGGCGCCGAGGTTTCAATCGTGGCCGCCGACGGCTCCGTGTTGACGCCTGAGGTTGCGCGCAGGTCCGGGTCAAGTCTCGTGGGCGTCGACCCGTCCAATCTGAGCGTGCTCGCCGGGCAGACGGTGCTCCGGTGGAACGGAACGGTGAATGGCGCGGTCGTCGCGGACGGCGGGTACGACTTCGTGATGGCGTCGGCGGGCGGCGACGTCCAGATCGAGACCTCGCTAGAGGTACGAGCGATGGAGCCGACGAGCACCGCGGCGGTACCGCCGCTTGTGGCGGCCCCCGTCGTTCCCGTACAGGTCGGATACACGCCGGCTGCCGGCCGCGCGGTCACGCACCTCGTCATTGCTTCCTGTTTCGAGGTTGCCGGCGCCAACCCGCGAACGTGCACCCAGACCGCGGTAGACCCTTGGCAGTTTCAGGCCTACCCCGCGCCGCCGGGAGGCGGCGGCGTCATCAGCGTCGGACCCAACGACGGGGGCTGGACCTCAGGCAAAGCCGCCTACGTGGCCGCCTTCGCGCTCGACGACCTGGGCAACCTGGAGGACTTGGCGGGGCCAGCCGACTTCGAAACCTTCCTCGGCGGCCTCCTGGCGGACCACGTTCCGACCCTGTCTGGTCCGTTCCTACGGACGGTCCTGGACTCCACCCGGCCGGTGATCGGCTGCGTCGACATCATTCGGGACGGCGTCGTATTCGCGTGTTCAGGGTCCACCCCACCGCCTCAGCTTTACGTCAACTCGTCCACGGTCCTCGAGTTGCGTGTCAATGCGTCGGCCCAAGTCCCGCACACGAATCCATTGACCGACGTTAACGTGTCGCTCACGCGGGTCACGACGTCCGTTGAGTCGCCGCCGGACCCCGTGGTCTATGGGATGCACAACGGTACGGGCTGCAGTTCGGACATCCTGCCCGACCGGTGGTGTCTGCGCCTGGCCGACGTGGCGACGCCGCCGGAGGAAGGGATCTACGACGCCTTGGCGCTTGCGCACACCGCATCGAGTCAGCAGGCGTCGCCGCCGCTGGACGCGCAACTCGTGTTCGACCGATCCCCGCCGCGGCTGGTCGAACAGACCGTCACGTTCCCCGACAACCGCACCGCGGGCCAGCCGGGGGACACCATCGAAATCGTTCTGCGGATCACCGACGACGTGACGGCTCCGCTCGGCCGGGGTCTCGACCTTCTGGATGCCCCGCCGGCGCTGGATGCGTCCGCCGTCTCGACCACGACGTCTCCGGCCTTCTCGTATGCGACGGGTACCGACGTCTGGTCGGCGAGCTTCGCGCTCGACGCGGCGACTGACGACAACGCCTGCTACGACTTGCCCCTGCGGATCGCCGACAAGGCAGGAAACGTGGTCGACCCGGGCACGGCGATCACGGTGTGCGTCGTCGGCTCGCCCTCGGACATCGACGTCACGGCCGTCGAGGTCACGCCGACGAGCCTCACGGTGACGTGGAAGACGAACGAGACGACGACCGGGTCGCTTGAATACGGGTTGTCGGCCGCGTTTGGTGAATCCGTGAACGCGACGACAGCCGACGGGCAGATCCATGTGGCCACCGCGACAGGCCTTCAGCCGAACCGGACGTACCACTGGCGGATCCACGCCATCAACCAGAACGGAATCGAGTCGGTGCCTGTGGTGGGGCAGGAGAAGACCCCCGCCGGCCTCGGATTGCAGCTGACAGGAATCGCCAACGAGCAGATCGTGTCCGGCCAAGTCGAATACGAGGCGCAGCTGCAGAACCCGGCGGCCGACGACGTCAACCTGAGCCTGCTCGCGAGCCCCGACGGGGGAGCCACGTGGCACGTCGTCGACGAGTTCGTCGCCTCCCAAGGCCTGACAATACGTACGGCCGACACGCGGCTGCTCGCTGACGGGTCCGACTACACGTTCCGGTTGACGGCCGTGCGGCCCAACGAGACCGCCACGGACGTCGCGTCGCAGGTCGCCGTGGACAACACGCCGCCCGAGATCCTGGACCGTGCGCCCGCGCCCGACCAGGTCGTACCGGATACGACGCGCAAGGTACGCCTGGTCCTCGCCGACGGGACCGCGGGCCTCGACGAGTCGAGCGTTTCCGTCCTCTGGAACGGGCAGGAGCTTCCCGTACGGCG
>CAZXJU010000249.1:0-2712 GCA_964641035.1 uncultured Halobacteriales archaeon
GCTGCTGGTCAGCTGGATCGCGTACGGCCTGACCGGCGGCGCCGACTTCGGCGGGGGGATCTGGGATCTCGTGGCCCGTGGGTCCCGCGCGCGTCGGCAGCGCGAAAAGATCCAGGAGGCGATCGGCGCGATCTGGGAGGCGAACCACGTATGGCTCGTCTTCGTGATCGTCCTGCTCTTCACGTGCTTCCCGCTGGCCTTCGCCGCCTCCATGACGGCGTTGCACATCCCGATCGTCCTGGTTCTGGTCGGCATCGCGGCGCGAGGCTCCGCCTTCGCGTTCCGGAAGCACGACCGCCAGGACGACGGCCGGTTCGCCCAGTGGAGCCTCGTGTTCGGCGCCTCCAGCGCCGCCACGCCGCTCTTCCTGGGGATGACGTTGGCCGCCACGGCCACCGGGGACGTACGCGTCGACGCCCAAGGACACGTGACCAGCGGGTTCTTCGCCGGGTGGACGGACCCGTACGCCGTCGCGGTCGGGTTGTTCGCCGTCGCACTCTTCGCCTACCTGGCGGCCGTCTACCTCACGATCGACTGCGACGACGACCCCGGACTGCAAGAGGACTTCCGCCGCCGCGCCCTCTTCACGGGCGCGGTCCTGGCGCCGGCCGCGTTCATCCTCCTGGGCTGGAGCCGCACGGCGGCGCCGGTCCTGTTCGACGGGCTCACGAGCCGATCGGGGCTTCTGATCGTCGCGGCCGCGTCGGCTGCCGGCGCCGCCGCCGTCATCCTGCTCTGGGTCCGCCGGTTCCACGCGGCCCGGGCCGCGGCGGCGGCGCAGACCGTATTCATCCTCGGCGGGTGGGGGTGGGCGATGCGACCGTACCTGATCGTCCCCGACGTCACCTTGGGACGCGCCGCCAGCCCGGACGTGGTGTTGGGCTTGTTCCTGGTCGGCACGGCGGTGGGCGCCGTCATCCTTGTGCCGTCGATGTGGTACCTGTACCGCGTGTTCAAGGACGTGGAGCCGTTGCGGGACGCCGCCTCCTCCGAGGACGCGGACAAACGTTAAATCGCGCGTGACGTCTGGCGACGGCGAAGGTGCCTTTCATGGTGAAACTCGGGTTCGTCGGAGCGGGAAAGATCGGGGCCAACAGCCTCTTCGCGACGTTGGCGACCACCCACGTAGACGAAGTGGCCGTCGTCGACATCGCAAAGGAACTGGCCGAAGGCGAAGCGTTGGACCTCTCGTCGGCGGCCGTCGCGTTCGGCCTGCGTACCCGAATCACCGGCGGCGACGACTATTCGACGCTCCAAGGCTCGGACATCGTCGTCGTCTCCGCGGGTCTGCCGCGCAAGCCCGGGATGACGCGGATGGACCTGTTGGAGAAGAACGCCGGCATCGTCCGCGACATCTGCTCCCAGGTGAAGCAGCACGCGCCCGACTCGATCTTCTTGCTGGTGACCAACCCGGTCGACGTCCTCGTGAGCGTGGCGCACAAGGCGCTCGGGTTCCCCCGCAACCGCGTCTTCGGCATGTCCAGCCTGCACGACTCGGTCCGGTTGACGGACATCCTGACCGACAAGCTGGGCACCGGCGACCTGCGCGGCACCATCCTCGGCGAGCACGGCGAGACGATGCTGCCGTCGCCGTCGCTGAGCCGGATCCCGGAAGGGGCCGACGTCTCCTGGGGCACGATCGAGGAGGAGGTCCGCGGCCGGGCGATGAAGATCATCGAACGCAAAGGCGCCACGTACTACGCGCCCGGCGCGTGCACGGCGCGCATGGTGCGTGCGATCCTGGAGGACCGCAAGGAGGAGATCCCGTCCTGCGTCATCCTGGAAGGCGAGTACGGCATCTCCGACGTCTCGATCGGCGTGCCGGCCGTCCTGGGCCGCAACGGCATCGAACGGATCGTCGAGTACGACCTGACCGACGACGAATCGAAGAAGTTGACGGCGTCGGCGGACAACGTGCGCGAGAACCTCGAGAAGGTGCTGGCGAAGGCGGAAGCGTAGCCGGCGCTCCCAACTCCAAACCCCAACGGTTCAAACGGAAGACCGTCCGAGGCGCGGGCCAGGCGATTCGGACGGTTGTGCCAGCGGCGGCGCGGCTTGTCCTAGAACGTTGATTACCCACCGACCCGCGTACGGCGTCCGGCAGGCGGTTCTGATGTCCAAGGCACAAGCGAAGGCGCACGTACTCAAGGAGGCTTCCGAGATCCGCGACGAAGAAGCCTACGAGGAAGCCCAATCGAAGATCTGGCTAGGACGCAAACGGAACAACGGGCACGACCCGGACGACCCTCGCGACCCGGAAAACGAGCCGCTAGAAGCCGGGTCGTAATCCCGGTCACGCCTTGGCGACGACGGCGCCCATCGCCTCGATGACGGCGTCGGCGAACTCGCTGGTCTTCAACGGTTCGACCGCCGGCTCCAGCAGGCGGGCGAAGTCGTACGTCACCTTCTTCTCGCTGATGGTCCGCTCCATCGCCTCGACCACGAGGTCGCCGGCCTCGTTCCACCCCAAGTGGTCGAACATCAGGCAGCCGCTGAGGATGATGCTGCTGGGGTTCACCTTGTCCTGGCCCGCATACTTGGGCGCGGTGCCGTGCGTCGCCTCGAAGATCGCGTGGCCCGTGGTGTGGTTAATGTTGGCGCCCGGTGCGATGCCGATGCCTCCCACCTGGGCGGCCAGGGCGTCGCTGATGTAGTCGCCGTTGAGGTTCATCGTGGCCACGACATCGAACTCGTCGGCCCGCGTCAGGACCT
>CAZXJU010000250.1:0-2622 GCA_964641035.1 uncultured Halobacteriales archaeon
AGTGGAGGCTGAACATGAGTCGGCCGGTCCATTCGACGTCGTGCGGGAACGTCCAGCCGGCGATCGGGAACGGGTCGGCCGGGTCGGTGGTGTCGAGCACGAACACCTTGCCGGTCGGCGTGGACGGCGGGTGGGCGGCGTGTTCGGGCCCGATGACGGTGTAGTGGCGGTCGTCGTGGAGTTGGCGCAACGGGTAGACGCTGTGGGTCTGGCCGGTGTCGCCGCCTTGGGCCTGCGGGTCGAAGTCGGTCCATTGGCCGACCAGGGTCGGCATCATGGGGTCGCTCAGGTCGACGATGAGCAGGCCGTGGTTCCAGTGGGCCATCCAGGCCAGCGTGGTGCCGGTATTGGGGTGCTTGAGGATCCAGGCGTCGTTGTGGCCCAGGGTGCGCGTGATCTCGTCGGGGTCGACGGTGCGGATCGTGAAGGTGGACAGGTAGTTGAGGTGGCTGCCGGCGGCGGTCGTCTCGATCTCGTAGAACTGGTAGTTGCTGAGGCCGCTGTTCTGCGCGTACACGCTGGCGACCACCCAGGTGCGTCCGTCGAGGATCGCCGAGCTGACGCTGTGGCCGAGGCCGCCCAGCGGCCGTTGGTCGACGACGGCCGGTTGCGCGGGGTCGGCGATGCTGACCAGGATGAGGCTCGCGGGCCGGGGCACGGGATCCTCGGCCTCGCCCAGCGGCACGGCGACCTCGCCGCCGGGTGCGCACGGGCTGCGCCACGTCATCTCCGGCGCGGCCAAGGGTTCCTCTTCGTCGGGGTCGCGGGTCTGGCTGGTGACCAGGACGACGTGTTGTCCGTCGGGTACGACGGCCAGGTCGTAGACGTAGGTGCGCCGCATCACGAGTTCGCCCAGGACCTCGGGGTCCTGCGGGTCGGTCACGTCGAGGATGGTGAAGGCGACGTCGCTGCGGCTTTCGACGACGGCCAGTCTCCGGCCGTCCTCGGTCGGCTGGGCGTCGCCGCACAGGTTGCCGTACGGCGTGGTGCCCAGGTCGTCGCTGAGCATCGGGTCGTAGCCGATCGTCTCGAAGTTCGGCGTGGTGACGTTGGCGTGCTGGTCGGTGCGGCCGTGGTCGTGGTCGTCGCCGTAGGCGAGCGCCCTCTCCGACCAGTCGTCGATGACGAAGCCGTCGGCGCCGCGCACGCCTTCGGTGCCGGCGGCGTCCCCGGCGGGGTCCTGGTCGGCGAGGCAGCCGGCCAGGCCGGCGGTCAGGAACAAGGCCGTCGCAAGCAGGGGTCGGACATCCACCAAACCGGTCACCGTAGGCGACGACGCGTCGTCCCCGTCATAAAAGCTTTCGCGCGCATGAACGGACGGGCGACCGGCTCCGGCGAAACCGTCTTAATGGAGGCGCGAATGATTTCATCCGTTTCTGTCGAAATCCGCGACGGAGGCGAGGTCCGAGGTACACGCGACGTGACGTCACGAGAAATGCCGGCGGAGGCGAAGACGCCCCAGGCGAAGCCGACGCTGGACGTCGACGTGGACGTCGAGTCGGTCTTCGGGGAGGCGCCTCGTGTCGAGACGGCGGAGAAGCACCGGCTGGCCCTCCTGGCTCGTTATATAGACACGTTGGAGCCGAAGGGGAGCCTGATCAGCCGGGCCCTCTTCGAGAAACGGATCGAGACGTACCCGCACCAGGTCAACGCGGCGTTGCGGGTGCTGACGAAGATGGGCGGCCGGGCCATCCTAGCCGACGAGGTCGGCCTCGGCAAGACGATCGAGGCGGGCATCGTCCTGAAGGAACTGTTGGCGCGCGGGCTGGTGGACACGGTGCTGGTGCTGACGCCGGCGAGCCTGGTGGCGCAGTGGCGGGAGGAGCTTTCGGAGAAGTTCGACGAGGAGTTCGTCACGCACGAGGACCCCGACTTCCGCGGGTTCGCCGCCCACGACCGGATCATCGCGTCGATCGACACGGCGAAGCTGGAAGGCAACGTGGAGGCGACGCTGGCACGCGACTGGGACCTGTTGATCGTCGACGAGGCGCACTACCTGAAGAACAAGGCGACGCTGCGGTACCAGTTGGCGCACGACCTGGAGGCGAAGTACTTCCTGGCGTTGACGGCGACGCCGATCCAGAACAACCTGCGGGAACTGTTCAACCTGATCCACCTGGTCCGGCCGGGTCTGCTCGGCTCGTCGCGCGCGTTCGACAACCGGTACCTGGCGGACAACGACGGCCGGCAGTTGCAGAACGTGAACGAGCTGCAGGAGAAGATGCAGGAGGTCATCATCCGGAACCGCCGGAAGGACACGGGCCTCGAATGGCCGGAACGGAACGTGCGCACCCACGCCGTCGTGGGCGACGGCAAGGAGTACGAGCTGCACGACCGGATCAACAAGTACGTGAGCGAGGCGTACGACGCGCGCGGCTTCCAGCTGAGCCTGATCCTGTTGCAGCGGGAGGTGGCGTCCAGTTCGGGCGCGCTGGTGCAGACGTTGGAGAAGATGCAGCGGACCGGCGACGCGGGCGGCAAACAGTTCGACGAGCTCTTGTCGTATGCGAAGAAGCTGCGGAAGAACTCGAAGGCGGAGACGTTGATGGGGCTGGTGGAGCGGCTCGACGGCACACCGGCCATCGTGTACACGCAGTTCCGGAAGACGCAGGAGCTGCTGTT
>CAZXJU010000251.1:0-2620 GCA_964641035.1 uncultured Halobacteriales archaeon
GCACGGTGGCCGTCCCCTCGGTGGGCTTGAGAAGGGTCGCGAGGATCCGGATGATGGTCGTTTTTCCGGCGCCGTTGGGGCCCAGGAGGCCGTACACCGTCCCCGTCTTGATTTTGAGGTCGATGCCGTCGACGGCCCGGGTCTCCCCGAACCGCTTCTTTAGACCGTTGGTTTCGATTGCGAGCGTCATGCGTTCTGCCTCCGTGGAATCCTCAGGCGACGACTCGATTACCGGCGCTGGGGTATCTCTTTTTCGCAGGGGCAAATGAAACTGGCGGAAACGGCCCCTTTCGCTACCTGGGGCGGCCGGAAGCGCATTGGCCGAGAAATCGAACCGTGGCGTATTGGTTGAGCCCCGACAGATCGTTTTATGACCGAACGACGATGCCCGTGCCCTCCGCGTTCCAATGCCGGATTCGCACGAGTCGCGGCGACCGGAACCGGCGTGCGAAGTCGATGTGGCCTCTATGACGATGCAAACAGTCCGCAAGACACCTGACGAGAAGACCGATGAGCCCCGCCGCCTGTTCGCGACGTTCTTCATGTCGCTCGACGGCGTGGTGGAGGACCCGGCGTGGTCGTTCCCGTATTGGAACGATGAGATCGCGGCGTTCAAGAAGGAAGAGACGGACCGGGCGGACGCGCTCCTCCTGGGCCGGGTCACCTACGAGCAGTTCGCGCAGGCATGGCCCGAGAGCCAAGACGAGGGGGCGGCGTACTTCAACCCGGTCCGAAAGTACGTGGTTTCCACCACGCGGACGGAGGACATCTGGGAGAACGCCACGTTCATCGCCGACGACGTCCGGAGCGAGATCGAGAAGCTGAAGGCGGAACGCGGCGGCGACCTGGCGGTCCATGGAAGCATCACGCTGGCGCGTTGGCTTCTCTCGGAGCGTCTACTGGACGAGTTGCGTCTGCTCGTCTATCCCGTCGTCCTGGGCGAGGGGAGGCGGCTGTTCGACGAGACGACGGCCGCGAAATTCGAGCTCGTGGAGGGCAGGCCGCTCGACAAAGGCGTGACGGCGCTCGTCTACCGCCCGGTCGTCAAGAATCCCGGTCGATGACGTCGGCGTAGACGGCTGAGCCTGCCACGGCAGTGTTTAGTGGACGGGCGCCGATGCGCCGCGTCCCTTGCCCTCGGACCCACGTCCGGTCGGGCACGTATGGAGTGAATCCCGATGGCAAACAGCAAGATCATCCCGCACCTGTGGTTCGACACGCAAGCCAAGGAAGCCGCCGAATTCTACACGTCCGTGTTCCCGGACTCGCGCGTGACGAACGTGACGACGCTGCCCGACACGCCCTCCGGCGACGCCGACGTCGTCTCGTTCGAGTTGGCCGGCCACCGGTTCATGGCGATCAGCGGCGGGCCGCTCTTCAAGGTCAACCCGTCGATCTCGTTCCTGCTCAACTTCGACCCGTCCAAGGACCCCAATGCGCGGGAGAACCTGGACGCCATGTGGGACGAGTTGGCCGACGGCGGCGTGGTGCGGATGGAGCTCGGGGAGTACCCGTTCTCCAAACGGTACGGCTGGGCGGAGGACCGCTACGGCGTCAATTGGCAGTTCATCCTTTCCGACCCCGAGGGGGAGGACCGCCCGTTCATCGTGCCTGCCTTGATGTTCACGCAAGACAGGGCGGGCAAGGCAGAGGAGGCCATCGAATCCTACATCTCCATCTTCCCGGACGCGAAGCGCGGCCAGACGGCGCGGTATCCGCCGGGCCTGGAGCCGGAGAGGGAGGGAACCCTGATGTTCGCCGATTTCCAGCTGCAAGGCCAGTGGTTTGCGGCCATGGACAGTGCTGGGCCGCACGAGTTCGCCTTCAACGAAGCCATCTCGTTGATGGTCGCCTGCGACACGCAGGAAGAGATCGACGATTACTGGGAGAAACTCTCCGCCGTGCCGGAGGCCGAACAGTGCGGCTGGCTCAAGGACAAGTTCGGCGTCTCCTGGCAGGTCACGCCGGCCGAACTCGACCGGATGATGAGCAAAGGGACGGCCGGGCAGGTCGCACGCGTCACCGAGGCGTTCCTACCGATGAAGAAGTTCGACATCCAAGAGCTGCGGCGGGCGTACGGCGAGACCAGTCAGGTGAACGCGGAATGAAGCTGCACACGTACCTCCATTCCGCAGGCCAGGCGGAGGACGCGTTCCAGTTCCACGCGAAGGCGCTTGGCGGGAAGCTGTAGTGCATCGTCTGAGTCATGGACATCCCTGTCGAGGGCGTGGAGATCCAGGAGAAGGACTAGACAAGGGTTTCAAGGGCCGGCAGGGCGCCCATTGGATGATCAACTGCTCCCAGGCGCCGACGGCATCGGATTGACCGGCTCCCTTGTTTGCCGGGGCACCCGAAGTTCGCGCATCCAGGCCCAGACCCTGGGGACGCCTTGCTGGGCTACGCGTCGCCTTGGTGGTCGCCTGCCTGTTGCTTCCGCCAGCCGTACGGGGTCAGCCCCCGCGGCTTGTAGACGTTCAAGACGAGGACGATGAGGAGGATGACGAGGCCGCCTACGGAATGGACGAGCGTGCTGGGCAGGGCGCGGAGCTCCTCGTCGGTAGTGGACGGGTCCGCGGCGGTGGCGGCCAACGAGCCGATCGTCTGCGTCTCGACGAGCAGG
>CAZXJU010000252.1:0-2595 GCA_964641035.1 uncultured Halobacteriales archaeon
GGACCGACGCGTCGTCCCTATGGCCACCCGGAGGAACCTGTTGATCATGCTGGCCGCCGCGACGCTTTCGACCATGACGCTCGGTGCGGCCGCACAAGACGCCGGCGCACCGCACCCGTCACCCGACGCCGCGACCCTGTACGCCCACGGGACGGGAAGCGACGAATTCGCCGGCTTCATGAACACGCTCGCGGACGACGGCGACGACGGCGCCATGGGCGACGACGGCGAGATGATCGGCGGCTCCACCACCTGGACGCTCACGCTGGCACCGGCGTTGGCCGGCACCCTCGCACTCGACCCCGACGGCACCATCGAGGCGACGGCACACATCAGCGGAAGCACCCACGTCGGCCGCGTCTCCGTCACCACCCAGTTGACGCAAGGCGAGACCGTCGTCGCGCAAGGAGGCTCCCAGACCCACACGTACACGCCGGCCGACGCGGAATCCGGCGGCACCTACCAGCCCGTGACGTGGTCGCTGACCCCGGAAGCCACGACGCTCACCCCGGACGCCGACCTCGTGTGGACGATCACCGCCGAAGGCAGCGCTTCGGCCATCTTCCTCGGCGTCGGCGAAAGCCGCGGCCGCACCAACATCGTGCTGCCCATCCTCTCGGTCGACCTGGCCCCGCCGGCACCGGACGTCGTCGTAGAGAACATCACAAAGCCGATTCCACGGATCGAACTGTCCTTCAACGAGACGACGGCCTCATACCAGTACAATTGGACCGCCACCGGTGCCGACTACGACCTGGCCGCCCAAGGCGAGCTCGAGAACGGCAGTGTGACGTTCGCCGTGGTCGACGCCGACGGCAGCGAGGTCGCCGGCGGTACCGTCAACGCGACCGAAGACAGCGCCAGCAACGCGATCCGCGACGCGGTGCCCGGCAACTGGACGATCCGTATCGACGCGGAGAACGCCACCGGCACCTTCCAAATCGAAATCTCGCCCGCCGTCGCCGCCGCGATGCCGGACGGGACGGCCCTCGGAGGCAACCTGACCGGAAACGCCACGGACGACGGGCTCGCCGTCCCGGCGCCCGGCGCCATCGCCGTCTCGGCCGCGCTCGCCCTGGCCGTCCTCGCCGTCGGCGCCCGACGCAAACGCGTTTGAGGCACCATCCCATAGACGCGGCGTGGACTGGTTCACCCAAGGCCTCATCCCGTACGCCATCGTCCGACTGGCGACCAAGGACCGACGCATGGCGATCGCCGCGGCCGTCGGCGGGTTCGCCCCCGACCTCGACTTCTTCCTCACCTGGCTGACGCTCGTCCACCCGTCGCTCTTCGCGTTCACCCACCGCGGCCTCAGCCACACCCTCTGGGGCGCACCGCTCTTCGGCCTGGCCCTCTGGTACCTCCTCACCCGGCCGCGCATCAAAGACCGGTGGGACTGGAGCCGCGACCTCGCGTTCGACCGCCACCACATCGGCCCCGTCGTCGCCGGCGCGCTCATCCACCTGCCGCTGGACGCGATGACGATCAGCGGCATCCCACTCCTGTGGCCACTGACCCCGGCCCGGTTCCACCTCGACGCCTTCTTCTTCATCATCCCGACCCTCGCGGTCGCCAGCCTCGTCACGTGGATCCACATCCTCCGCGGCCGCGCCACCGAACGCACCGTCCGGACCGGCCTGCTGGCCGTGCTCGTGCTGCTGGTGCTCAGCGCCGCCGTCCGCACCGCCGCGTTGCCGCCGCAAGACCCGGACGACGTGCGGGTGCCGGGCCCCCTCGACTGGCAGTGGCACACCGCGCGAGTCGAATCCGACGGCGTCCGCGTCGAATCCTGGTCCTTCGGCCGGCTGGTCGCCACCGGGTTCTACGCGGAACCGAACCGGACCCAGGCCGCATCCGCCATCCAGGCATGCCGCGCCCTGCCCGAATGGAACGCCTTCCAATGGGACCTGTGGGGACCCACCTTCACCCAAGCCAACACGACCGACGACGGCGGCTGGAACATCACGATCCACGACGCCATCCGATACCACCAGAACGCCACCGGCGCCTTCGAGTTCTTCACCCCGCCCGACCGCGACGAAGCCGGCCGCGACGCCTTCGAATGCCGCGTGGCCGCCGACGGGACCGCCGAGCGGCTCGACTAGGCCCACCCGCGCCTTCGGCGCACGAAACGGGCGTCCCGCACACGAATATTCAAAAAGCTTGCCGACGACTCTAGAAGGGACTATCCCTATGCATCGCTCCCTTGGCGCACTTCTGGCGGCCGCCCTTCTATTCACGATGACGCTCGCCGGATGCTTCGGCGGAGACACCGCCCCACCCGACGACGGCGACGACATCGAACGCGTCCAAGGGCCCGTCACCTCCGACGGCCGCGACCGGGCTCGACCCGTCCTGGACCGGTCCTCGGCCAGCGTCAAGACGTTCGCCCAGGCCGAAAGCTTCGACGGACACCTGGTGCCCATCACGGTGTACCAGCCCGTCTACGCATCCGCCGACGAACCGGTGCCCATGCTGTTGCACAGCCACGGATGGGCCGGCGCGCGCGCCACGGCCGACGACGCGTTCCCGACCTTCGTCGCGGGAGGCTTCGGCGTCGTGTCCGTCGACATGCGCGGCCACGGCGACGCCCGC
>CAZXJU010000253.1:0-2552 GCA_964641035.1 uncultured Halobacteriales archaeon
GAAGTTCCCGTTCGCCGTCGAACACGACGGCTTCTCGAGCCTGGTGCTGGAGATGAGCTGGGAGCCGCAACAATTCGGGCATGACGGATTGATGCAGTTGACGACGCTTGGCACGGCCGAGGTCTCCGGCAGCGGCGTCGTCGTCGCCGGCACCGTGTATGGTGACTCGATGGCGCCTCCATTCCACGCCGTCCTCCACGCCGGACGCTCATACTGGAACGCGAGCGGCGAACCGGTCACCTTCTACCCCGAGCCGAACACCAGCGAGAAGTTCGAACTGCTGGTGGCCGGCGACGCCGGCAACAACACGGTCCCGGCCGACGCCGCATTGTTCCTCGAATTCCGCACGACATCGTTCGTGAGCCTCTTCTACAACCGCCCGGCCTCCTGGTCGTTCACGGCGCTTCCCGACGTGTGACGAAGCCGACAACGACCGGACCGGACGCGGAGACCTCCATGAGACCGACCATCGCCGGCTGCACCAGGACAATGGCCGTCCTCGCCAGCTTGATCCTGGCCGGGTGCGCGGGGACCACCTCGCCGCCCACGGACGCCGGGCCCGGCGCGAGTCCGCAAGATTGGGTCCCCGCGGACGTCGTCTGGGACACGAACGGCTCCTCGTCGAAGCCCTTGGAAGCCGGACCGTTCGACGTGTTGCCGGTCGAGACGGCCATGGTCGACTCCTTCGACCGCACCCGCATCTCGACGGCGACATGGCGGCCGGCGGTACCGGCCGACCAGAAGGTTCCGGTCCTGCTCGATGTCGGCCCGTACTTCGGCGACACGATCGAACAGCCATTGCGTGGAAGCCTCTACGTCGACGGCATGGTCCCCCACGGCTTCGCCTACGGCCAGGTGGCCGTACGCGGAACCTCCAGTTCCGGCGGCTGCCAAGAGCTGTTCAGCCTCAACGAGCAGAAGGACATCGACGCGCTCGTGACGTACTACGGGACGCAGCCGTGGAGCAACGGCAACGTCGCCCTCACCGGCCTCAGTTACGACGGCACGACCGCGTGGATCGGCGCCCAGTTCGGCAACCCACACCTAAAGACCATCATCCCGGTCTCCGGGCTGACCAGCATCTACGAACACAGTTTCCGCAACGGCACCGCCTGGCTGACCGCGCCCTACCTGCACACCAACTACTGGCTGTTCGGATTCCAGACGGACGACCGGACGGCCGCAGACAAGGTCGAGAACGTCCTCTGCCCGGAGTTCCCCCGCGGCGTCGCGACCGCCGGCTGGTCGACGGTCACCGGCGACGACGAGGAGTTGCCGCCCTTCGACGGCTATTGGGCCGAACGGGACTTCCGACCCGGCATCCTCGAGAACTACGAAGGCAGCATCTTCTACGTCAACGGCTTGCGCGACTGGCGCGTCCCGCCCCACATGGGCTTCCCCTTCCTCGACGCCGCCCAAGAGCGCGGCATCGACACGAAGATCCTCCTGGGCCAATGGTGGCACAACATGCCCGACACGGCGAGCCTCGGCGACGGGGCCCGCTGGGACTACGCCGAGATGCTCCTGCGATGGCTCCAACGGTACCTCTACGAGGACCCGACGGTGAACACGGGTCCCGCCGTCCACGTCTCCGACGACCAAGGCGCGTGGCGGACCGAGGAAGACTGGCCGCCGGCCGACGCCTCCTGGACGCCGCTGCACTTGGGCGACGGCGTCCTCGCACGCGAAGAGACGCCGACGGGACAAGCCGTCATCTACGGGCCCGGCAACGCCCACGAACTGGCCCAGGACGAGGCCACGGCACCGGACCCCGTGCTGGAATACCGCGCCACGACCGGGCCGCTGGACGAGGCGTTGCGGTTCGCCGGTCTGCCCCAACTCCATGTCACCTTCATCCCGTCCTCACCGGAAGGCCACCGCGTCTATGCGGAACTCCTCGAAGGCGCACCAGACGGTACGGAGCGCCACGTCGGCCACGCCGTGATGGACCTGCGGTACCACCATGGCGGCTCCGACCGCCACACATTGACGCCCGGGGAGCCGATCGTCGCCCGGATGGAATTCCTTCCATTGGACGCCCACATCCCAACGGGAAGCGAACTGGTACTCCGGATCGTCGGTGGCGCCACGTATTCCGAAGAACGCCTGAACGCCGGAAGCAGCGGCTACCTGGACCAATTCCTTGAAGGACCGACCCCCGTGCCGTTCCGCATCGCATGGGGCGACGGCGCCAGCACGCTGAACGTACCGACAATCCACCGGGACGTCGGCGACGGGACGTACCCCGGCCAACCGTGACCGGAGCGGGAGAGGAAAAGCTACATGGCCGACCCGCCCGTGCGGTGTGGCGGGCGAGGCGGTGACCGGGGCAGTCCTCCTGCAGGCGCTTGAGGCGGAGGTGCACGCCCTCGACGTTGCGGTCGTAGAAGATCTGCCGCGCGTCGGCGGTGCTGAGCCCCCAGTACAGCTCGAAGGGGAGGCGGACCGCGGAGAGCGCCTCGTAGGTGAGGCCGAAGCGCTCCGGGGCGTCGTACAGCTCGTGCCACGCGGTCACCTGGGTTTCCCCATCGATGGCGATGACCGGAGACCCG
>CAZXJU010000254.1:0-2537 GCA_964641035.1 uncultured Halobacteriales archaeon
TTGGCGCTGACCTCGCCGACGGCGCTCTTCAGTTCGTTGAACCCCATCGGCTTGTCGAGCAACCGGTGGACGATGACCAGGTGCCATTTCTTTCCGAGGATCTTCGCGCTTTCGCGTACCGGGCACAGGTCGATCTTCGATGCGATCAACAGCGGTTTCTGCCCGTTGCCGTTGCCTGGACTCATTGCGGATTGCGATAGGCGCCCGCCCCATATATAGGTTACCTTTAGTAATCTAATTCAGAAAGGTAATCAGGTTTCGGAAGGTAACCTTCAGGTAATCGGACGGACGGCGGACGCAGAGGCGGCCAAACATTCACCAGCGCGCCCACCATGCCCTCGCCCATGCCAGAGGCCGACCCGTTCGAACACCGCATCACACTTGTCGACGTCGTGATGATTTCGCTGGCCATCGTCAGCGTCCTCATCCTCGCCTACGAACAGGTGTACGACCCCGCACCAGAAGAACAACGGCTCATCATCTACATCGATCTGGGCATCGTCGCCGTCTTCGCCGTCGAGTTCATCGTCCGTATCTCCCGCGCCGAGGACAAGATGGGCTACGTCAAGAGCCACTGGTACGACCTGGTCGGCATGATCCCCGTCAGCCACCCGCTCTTCCGTGGCTTCCGGCTGGCACGGCTGGTCCGGATCTTCGTCCTGACCAGCCGGTTCGTCCGCGCCACGAACCGGAGCTTCGGGGAAGCCTTCGTCGAGACCATGGTCGGCCGCTACAAAGACATCTTCGTCGACGGCATCAGCGACCGCATCGTCCTACGGCTCCTCGACGAGACCGAAGCTGTGCTCACCCGCGGCGCCTACGGCACGGCGGCGGCCCGCGCCCTCGACTCCAACCGGGACGAATTGATCAAGAAGATCACTGCGCAACTCAAGAAGGACCGCGCCGCCCGACTGCTGATGGGCGTACCCGGCATGGAACGCGTGCTCGAAGGCGTCCAAGAACGCACCATCACGACCGTCGTCGCCACCCTCGGAAGCGACGAGATGAACCAGACGATTCTGAGCGTAATCCGCGAGATCCTTGGCGACCTGCGCCGGGCCACCCAGCAGAAGGAATGGCGGGCATCCGCCGCCACCGACGGCCCGGCCGAGCCGGCGGGGGAAACCGTCTAAACCATCCGCCGGTTTGACCCCGCGCCGGCCACCGCCGGCAGGAGGCCAACGCGATGGGACTCGGCAAAGTGCTGCGCGTCACGTACGGCGCCACCAGCCTCGTCCTCGTCGAAAGCATCGTCTTCGGACTCAGCGCCATGCCCGGCCTCTTCACGTTCCGATTCATCCTCGACACCTTCAGCGGCGTCTTCGGCGGCTACTTCGAGACCGCGCTGCTCGGCATCGCCTTCGTGCCCGCCTACCTCGTCTTCGCCATGGCCCTCATGTTCTTCACGCCCATGGCGACCACGCTGCTCCGCTGGCGGTCCGTGCCCGGGCGGTACCGCGTGGCCGACTTCGAATGGGGTCTGATCCGATGGGGCCAGTACAACGCCGCGATCCATCTCGTCCACCTCTTCGCCGGCGGCGTCCTCCGGTCGACGCCGCTCTGGACGGCGTTCCTGCGGCTCAACGGCGCCCAGATCGGCCGGGACGTGCACATCAACACCCTCAACGTCTACGACCACAACCAGCTCGAGATCGGCGACCACTCGGTCGTGGGAAGCGACGTGAAGATGAGCGGCCACGTCGGAGAACGCGGCGAGATCCTCATCGCGCCCATCCGGCTGGGCGAACGCGTCACGATCGGGACGAACACCATCGTCTACCCAGGCGTCACCGTCGGCGCCGGCACCGCGGTCGGCGCGATGAGCCTCGTCCTCAAGGGTGCGACCCTCGAACCGGACTGCGTGTACGCCGGCGTCCCCGTCCAACGAATCCGAGGACCCGACAAGGACCGCATCGCCGCCACCGCGGTCCCGGACCTGGGCGCTCCGGACGACGATCCCGCATCCCCGGACGTGGACTATTAGAGCCTTCCTCAAAGGCAATATAATAAGAAGCAACCTTTCTGGTTGTCATGGACGTCCGCATCAAACTCGCCCCGGCCGACGTATCGCGCGAACCGGACCAGGAAGTGCTTACCGGCCTGCCCGACGGCAGCCTCCGCACGCTATTCGACACGCTCCTAGCCCGGCATCCGGAACTCTCGGCCGCCATCCAAGACGACCAACTCGACCTGGCCCTGATGGAGATCCTGGTCAACGAGGAACCGTTGCGGGATCCGACCCTCGGTGCCTACTGCCTGAAGGACGGCGACACGGTCAGCCTCGAACTGCGCGCCGAGCCGGACGACGCTACTTCTTCTTGAGGTACGGCACGCCCGTCCGGCCGTGGATCGACACGACGTACCCGTCCGGAATCTCACCCAGCGGCTCGCCCGCGATCGGCTCCCGTTTCGAAAAGAAGTAGATCGTCTCCGTCTTCCCCTTGCGAAGCGGTTGCTCCCGTGAATACAACGTGTACCCGTTCTTCTCGTACGCCACGGGCCGGGATTGCCCGCCGGTCCTCTTGAGCGTTGTGGCG
>CAZXJU010000255.1:0-2478 GCA_964641035.1 uncultured Halobacteriales archaeon
CGGTTGGGCGACCGCGCCCGGTATGCGGGCGCCGACGGCGTGGTCCGCGGCGCGAGGCGTGCGGCGTGACGGATTCGGTGACGTTGACACAACGGTTATAAGCCGCCACGCGGGGTGCGTGGTGATGAACCGGACGTTTGCCCTGCTATGCCTCGTGTCCTTCCTGTTGGCCGGCTGCGCCGGTACGAGCGGAGACGATCCCGGACCGGCGGGCGCCTCGGACGAGGATCCGTCGGACCCGGTCGGCGGCGGCAACGGCACGGTGGCGCGAAACGTCAGCTTGGACGACGCGCCGGAGTATCAGCTGGGCGAATGGTGGCGGGTGCGCGTCACCGAGTTCTTTACCGGCGCGACGTACGAGACGACGCGGGTCGTCGCCGGCGTCGAGGACGACAATTGGCTGGTCGGGATGCCGGCCGAGACGTTCTCACACGAGATCATGGTCATGCACGTCCCAGGCTTCGGCCAGGTCGACCGATTCGACCTTGGGTTCGAGATCCACGACGCGCTCTACATCCCGTTACCGTTCCCCCTCGTCGAGGGCGACACGTGGCAGACGGCGTTCGAAGGCCGTGCGGTCACCGGCAGCGTCAACGAGACCAGCGGCACGACGGCGCGCGTGGAGTTCCACGGGGCCAGCGACACGATCGTCGCGACGTACGACGCGGCGATCGGCGAGTTCTCCAGCTGGGAGGCGTCCGGGTACGCGCGGGTGGAGGTCCTAGAACACGGGTACGATTACGAGGGTGTGGTGACGGTGCCGCACCAGCATGACGTCATTTTCATCAACGGCCGGTTCGCCGGAGGGCTGGACACGTCATTGACGCCGGCGCCGCCGGTCGAGGAGATCGAGGTGGATGCGACGTACCAGCGCGTGAGTTTCATCCTGGCGACCGCCGACTTGGCGGAGGCCGGGCAGCCCGACGCCGGCTACTATTCGATCACCGCCACGGCGCCTGACGGCACCGAGTACTCGCTGACCACGTTGCCCGGTGGCTCCAACGGCTGGACGATCGACACCTACGGCCATGACGACCCGGGCGGCACGTGGAGCTTGCAGTACGAAGCCGTCGGCGCGGGCTTCGTCTTCATCGAAGGCATCGCGTACCACGTGTTCGACGTCGTCTTGCCGGAGGGATGCTTGTTGCCCGCCGAGGGCGAGCACGAGCATGGCGAGCACGGGTGCAGCGCGTAGCCGCGTGCGGCCGCCTCGGCGCGTTGGCCTCCCGTCGCGCGCCGCGGCCTTGATGGGAAGGTTCTTACGCGGCGGGAGGGATTCGAACGCTCGAACGTGTCCTGCACGTCCCCGGTTTTCAACCGGGCCCAGTCGCCGGGCTGTGGCACCGCCGCGGCCCGGTCTTTCTTTTTTCCCCGGGCGGTCCATTCTCGGCGTTCGTATGTCAAGCCGTTTTCGGGGAGGTGACTGAAAGTGCAGGGGACAGGATTCGAACCTGTGAACCGCTAAGGACGGGATCTCTTCTCCCACGAGCCGGGACCTTAAGTCCCGCGCCGTTGGCCAGACTTGGCTACCCCTGCGCGGGCGGCGTCACTTCTTCTTGCGAGAGGACGACCGCTTCTTCGAGGATTTCTTCTTCGACGACTTCTTCTTGGTCGTCTTCTTCCTCGGGTTCTTGAGCCCGTGCTTCTTGCGTAAGTTCTTGGCGGCCTCGCGCTCGGCGATCGGCCCCTTGCCGCCGTCGCTCTTTTCGGCTCGTTTGCGCACGCCGCGCATCTTCGCGGCGTACTTGCGTTGCTCAAGTTCCTTCTTGGTGAGCTTCCGCTTGCCTTTCTTCTTGCCGCCCTTCTTCTTTCCAAACAATCCCATGTGACGACCTCTGCGGACGTCCACTCACTTCTTCCCAGAAGACTTCTTCTTCTTCTTGGAGGAGGTTTTCTTGGTGGACTTCTTGGATTTTGACGACTTCTTTTTCGATGTCGTCTTCTTCTTGGATTTCGAGGATTTCTTCTTCGACCGCGGCTGCTTGCCCGGCTTGAATTTGGATTGCCGGCGTTTCGACCGCTCTAGGAGCTTTTCCGGCTCCTCGTCGAGGGAGAGCCCCCGCGTCAGGAGGACCGCGTCGACCTTCTTCTCCAATGCGCCGGTGCTCGGCCCTTTCTTCTTGCTCGAAGACTTCTTGCGAGCCAATCCGTTTCCCCGCGTCCCGGATATCCGGCGCGATTCTTAACACGTTCCCCCGTGGCCAGGGGCCCGTTCACAGGTCGATTTCGAATTCGACGTCGGAGGATTCGTCCTCGTCCTTCTTCTTGCCGCGCCGCCGCTTCTTGCCTTTTCCTTCGTCGGCGGCGGCCTCCTCGTCCAGGGAAATCTCACCGATCTCCGCCTCCACGGCCGCCGGTTCCTCATCGTTGGGCTCCGGATCCTTCTTCTTCCGGCCGCGGCGGCGCTTCTTCGACGGCTTCTGCGCGGCCGGTTCGTCGAAGTCGATCCCACCGATCTCGGCCTCCACGGCCGCGGGT
>CAZXJU010000256.1:0-2478 GCA_964641035.1 uncultured Halobacteriales archaeon
GGCTGGTTCCGGCTCCTCCTGCGTCTCCAAGGAGAGGGCGGTGCGGGAGATCAGGGTCGTCGACCAGGACGGCGACGGCGTCAGCAGCGACCAGGAGGTCCTTGCCAACAGCCACCCGACGGAGTCGCAAAGTCGGCCCGACACGGACGACGACGGGGACGGGCAACCCAACCAGGTCGAAGGGCGACTTCAAAGCGGTGCGTACGGCGTCGTCCTCACACCGGAGCCCGCATGGGGGTTCCCGGTGGGGCACCCGGGCGACCCGGCGCGCCTGGTCCACGTCGACCCCGACGCCAACGCGTGGGTCTGGGACGGCGTCTGCATCCTGGCGGCCGTCGGCAACTACGAAGCCTGCCAGCTGACGAGCAACCGGGAATTGTCCAACGAGCCATACGACGACGCGTACCTCGCCGACGGATACGGGTGGCGCCGTGTCGGAACCGCCCCCACGACCCTCACGGTCGACGTCCCGGTCGCCTGCGACGGCAGCCCCTATGACCGGGACGAGGATGGGTCTCCCGCCTTCGAGATCTGCCTGCGCACGTACACCGTCGGCGTCGACGGCATCCAGGACGGCCAGGAATCCTTCGTTGCGGGTCCGTACGGCGACCCGGACGACCAGGACCCGGAGAACCCGGTGCCTCTGACGGAGATCGGGGACGCGGCCGGCGACGTCTTCGCCGCCGTCGACGCCATCCGCCAAGAGGCCGAAGACCAGGCACGAGTCATCCACGACGAGGCGTTGCGGATCGCCGGGATGCTGGTGGATGAGGCGGGCAACCTCACCGAGAACGCGACAAACCTGGTCCCGTTGGCCGAAGAGTACGCGGCGGCCGTCCAAGACGCCGGCCGGCGCCTGGCGGAGAACGTGACGAGCAACGCGACGGCCCTGGCCGGTGTCGTCAGCTGCGCCGCCGCAGCCACCGGCGCGTGGCAAGGCGCCATCCAGGAGGCGGCCCAGACGTATCTGAACAATCCGACGGCGGACAACCTGGCCGCCTTCGTCGAGACAATCCGCGTGCAGAACAACCTGCTGGTCGCCACGATCCTCGACTGCGACCCGGGCGGCGAACTGGGCGACGCCTTGGTCGGAATCTTCCTCGCGGCCGCCGAAGCCGCCACAATCATCCTCGGAGAAACCCAGAAGACGATCGAGGAGGCGCCGGATCCGCAACCCATCATCGAACGCAACCTCAACGGGACGTTCCCCGCCATCGTCAACGCCACCGACGCCGTGTTCGCGATCGCCGACACCACGAGCGCCGAACTATTCGAACTGGCCTTGGAAACGAGCAACCGGACGGCGCGATTCCTCGAAGAGTTCGACGAGGACGCCGCCATGGACCGCATCCAGGAGGCCGTTGACGCCGAACAAGAGGCATCCCGGGCGACGCTACGCTTCCTCGTCCAGGACGCGGCCGGCGAACCCCTGCCGGGCGTCCGGGTCTACCTGACGCGCGGCGCGTTGAACGCCGGCACCGGCAACACATCGACCAACGGTGTCGTCGCCTTCAGCGTACAAGCGGATTCCACGTTCCAATACCGGGCCGAGACGACCGGGTACGGCCAAATCTCCGGCCAGACGCAAAGCGGCCCGCCCGGCTCGACCACCGACGTCGAACTCACGATGACCGAAGGCGGCCAAGCCACCGCCGTCGCCATCGCCGTGATGCTCGCCTCGGCCGTCGGCATCATGCTCCTCATCGCGACCTACAGGAAACAGCGAGGATAATTCGAATGTTGGGAGAACAAGTGGAAGGACGGACGAAACAAGAGATGGCCGAAGGCCAGGAATTGCCGGCCGTACTCTTGATCCTCGTCGGCCGCGTCATGCACCTGGTGGAAGGATACTACAACAGCATCCTCGTCGGCTGCCGCTTCAAGAACACCGACCTGGCGTGGCCCGTAGGCAACTTCGAGGAAGACAAAGTCGTCATGGCCGAAAAAAACGGCGCCCGGCCAGTCTTCCTCGTCGACTTCGACTTCGGCGAGATGGCGATTCCCTTCGAAGTCCTGCCGCGCGCGATGAAGGACTGGCGGAACCACGTCATCCAATCGTCTCGCAACGGCGACGGAGCCGTCGACGAGGCCCTGCTGGTGGCGAAGATCCGCCGGTTCCGCGTACCGGAGGCCCGCGCCCGCGTGCTGGCAGCCGCCTTGGCCAGCGACCTGCGTCCGGAGACGACGGGCAACATCTGGAACCGACGGGTCATGCTGGACCTGATGCCACCCAGCGAGAACGTGATGCCGTTCGTCATGGGCTCGCTCATCCTCGGCATCTTCCAAGGATGGCAACTGGCGGACACAATCCTCCCAGACTTCGCCAGCAGCCCCTGGTTCAGCATCGCCTTGATCGCGACACTGATCGGCGGAATGATCCTGATGGCGTGGAGGAACTGACCATGACCACCAAACCCGATGAACAGGCACGACGCTCCAGCCTCGACCCCGCGGGCCTGCGCCCGGACACGGCGAACT
>CAZXJU010000257.1:0-1144 GCA_964641035.1 uncultured Halobacteriales archaeon
CCTTGTCGCCGATCACCAAGGAGGAGGCGCAGGCGCACGTCCTCATGTCGGAGCTGCGCAGCCGCCACTTCGGATGCGCCGACGCGATTCAGGACGAGAAGGCGCGCGAGAACACACGCTACCTGGTCGGCAAGAGCCTCGACGCACTGGAACGGCTGCTCTTCGGCATCAGCTACACGGAAGAGTTGACGCCCCGTAGCCGCGACCTGGCGCTCAGCTTCGGCGAACGCCTCAGCGTCCGCATCCTCGCCGGCCATCTCATCGACGCCGGCGTCGACGCGGAACCCAACGACGCGGACAAGGCCGGCGTCGTCACCCACGGACCCTTCGGCTGGGCGAGCCCCGACCTGGAGGCCACCGGCCGCAACCTGCGCGAACGCGTCGTCCCCAAGACCGAGTCGACCGTCCCCGTCATCACCGGGTTCTTCGGCGCCGACCGGGAAGGCCACACGACGATCTTCGGCCGTGGCGGCAGCGACTTCAGCGCCGCGATCGTCGCCAACGGCGTCGACGCGGATGTCCTCGAGGTGTGGAAGGAGTCCGAGGGCTTCATGACGGCGGACCCGAGCGTCGTGCCGACCGCCAAACGCATCCCACAGATGAGCTACGAGGAGGCCGCGGAACTGGCCGCCTTCGGCGCGAAGATCCTGCATCCGCGTACCGTCGAACCGGTGGCACCCAAGCACATCCCGATCCGGGTGCGCGCCATCAACGACCCGGAGAACCCGGGCACCCTCATCGAGGATTACGAGGCGGCGCCCACGTGTTTCATCCGGTCGGTGGCGGTCCGCAAGGCGATCGGGATCCTCAAGTTCCTTGGCCCCGGGATGGGGTACACGCCCGGCGTGGCCGCCGACGTCTTCGACGTGCTGCGCCACGAATCCATCAACGTCATCAACATGGCGGCGTCCGAGGCGTCGTTCGCCCTCATCATCGACGGCAAGGACGCGCAACGCGCCCAGACCAAGACGCGGGAGCTGACCGGCGGCGTCATCCAGGACATCGCCCTGGAGCCCGACATGGCGCTCGTCAGCGTCGTCGGCAAAGGCCTGGGCGACCGCGTCGGGAGCGCCGCCCGGATCCTGGGCGCCGTCAGCGACGCGGGCATCAACATCCACATGATCAGCCTGGGCGCCTCGTCGAT
>CAZXJU010000257.1:1244-2472 GCA_964641035.1 uncultured Halobacteriales archaeon
GCCGCCGACGGCCACTTCGTCTTCACCAACGCGCGCGACCTGCGGCTCGAGCCGGACGTCCCGCTGGTCATCGCCGAGGTCAACGCCGACCACTTGGCGCTCATCGACACGCAGCGGAAGGAGACCGGGGGCGGCTTCGTCGTCGCCAACGGCAACTGCACCACGATCACCCTGGCCCTGACCCTCAAACCCATCCTCGACGCGTTCGGCCTGGAACGCGTCGGCATGGTGTCGATGCAGGCGTTGAGCGGCGCCGGCTACCCGGGCGTCCCGAGCCTCGACATCCTCGGAAACGTCGTGCCGTACATCCGCAACGAGGAGGAACGCGTGCGGCTGGAGACGCCGCGGTTCCTCGGTCGTCTGGCCGACGGCGCGGTCGAGGACGCCGCGTTCCCGATCGGCGCCACGTGCACCCGCGTCCCTGTCGCTGAGGGGCACACGGAGATCGTCACCGTGCGCACGTCGAAGCCTACGGACGTCGACGCGCTTCGTGACGCGTTCGCCTCCTTCCGCGGTCGGCCGCAGGAGCTGAAGCTTCCGTCGGCGCCCGACAACCCCATCCTCGTCCGGGACGAGCCGGACCGGCCGCAACCGAGGAAGGATTGGAACACCGCGCGTGGCATGGCCGCCGTGGTCGGACGCATCGAGGCGGATCCCGCGTTCGAAGGGTTCCGGTACGTCGCGATGGCGTCGAACACGATCCGTGGCGCCGCCGGCGCGTCCATCCTGAACGCGGAATTGTGCGCCGCCGAAGGGTACCTGGAGGCGTGACCGGATTGGGGACGGACGCGCGCACGCGGCTCCGCGCGGTCGGCTTGGCCGCCTGTTGGACCGCCGCCGCCGTCACCCCGCTGGCCGTCGGCTGGGCCGTGGTCACCACGGCCGACCCGACGTGGGACCACCTCGGGCCGTGGCTCTTCGGACTCTTGTTCGCCATCTGGCCGCTTGCCGCGGCGTACGGCGTGCAGGTGGGCAGCCCGCGCTTCGTCGTCGCGGGCCTGGTCGTCTACGCGCTCCTCTCGTTCGCGCTCGTGGATTCCATCGGCCGGCCGCACGCCGCGTACGGGCTGCCGCTCCTCCTGCTTGGCGTCTTCGCCGGGCTGGCGTCCGAGGAGCCGGTGTCGGATTCGCCGACGTCCGCGTGACGCGCCGCCTTTTCTACCGTGACCTCGCTGGTGGGCCTATGCCTACCAAGCCGGCACAGGCGGACCGTCTCGGAGAACGTACC
>CAZXJU010000258.1:0-2446 GCA_964641035.1 uncultured Halobacteriales archaeon
CCCGGTCTTCCATGCGGTGAGGTCGCGGCCGGTCAGTTCTTCCACCTGTTCGATGTCGTGCCAGAGGATCTCCCGGAGTTCGTGGGCGGCGTCCGGGTCCATGGGCGGCGCCGGTTTGCGCGCGATGTCCAGGCGGTCCAAGGCGTGTTCTACGGGCAGGCGTTTGGCGGCATCGACCAGTGGGCCCAGCCCAATGTCGCGCATCCTGGTGGCCAGACGGAACGCGGCGCCGTAGACGCCACGGCGTCGCTTCGTGGCGTTGATCCGCACGTCGAGCGACGGCGGGGCAAAATCCCGGCGGACGCCGAGGAACCGGTACGCGTCGCGGGCGACGCGTGCGGCGTCCCGTCGCATGTCGACGTCGAGGATGATGTGGAAGCGGTCCGGGTGGAAATGGCGGAACCAGTGGGCCAATTGGGCGCCGTATCGGCTGCGCCAGACGAGTCCGGTGTGGTGGATCGCCTCGGCGAACGTCTCGGGCAGCCCGCCCCAGTGCCGGTGCATTCCGTAGTGGTACCACCAGTGGCTGTAGGTTCGTTTCACGGGGTCGCGAAGGACCACGAGGAAGCGGGCGTCCGGATAGTGCTTTTTGATGGACTGCGGGGCGCTTTGGACGTTGTTGAGCAGGTTGATGGAGAAATCGCCGAGTTTCGCGTCCGTCGGTGCCTGCGCGAAGCAGCGGCGGTACCCGTCCCAGTCGGCCGCAAAGCGCGGGTTGTGGTAGGGGTAGAAGACGTCGAGGCGTTCGGTGAAGAAGTCCGGTTCCTTGGGACGGCTGATGGCGATCTCGGGATGTTCGTCGAGGATGGTGGCCAGCCACGTGCTACCGCATCGGGGCGCGCCGATCCCGAAGAAGGAGACCGGTGGGTCGGTGGCGCCGTCGGGCATCAACCAGAACCGGGGATTCCGACTTTTAAGCCGTTTGGTACGCCGGTCGGGCCCGGCTAGGCGCGCACCGCGCGCACCCGGCCGGTGAGCGCGGCGACCGCCGGCAGCGTCTTGCCTTCCAACAGTTCGAGGGCGGCGCCGCCGCCGGTGGACACATGCGTCATGTGTTGCGTCATCTCGCAGTGGGCGGCAGCCGCGGCGGAGTCGCCGCCGCCGAGCACGGTCGTCGCTTCGTCGTTTGACGCCATGGCGCGAAGGATGCCGCACGTGCCGAGGTGGAAGGGGTCGACTTCAAAGACGCCCATGGGGCCGTTGAAGAGGACGGTCTTGGCGTGGGCGATGGCCTCGGCGTATTCGTGGACGGTCGTCTGGCCGATGTCGACGCCTTTCCAGCCGTCCTCGACCTCCATGAAGTTGACCGGGTGGGGGTTGCCGTTGCCTTTGAGGTCCTTGGTGACGACGACGTCCTTGGGCAGGCGGAGGTCGACGCCGCGCTCGTCGGCGTCCCCGAGGATCTGTCGCGCCATGTCGACGCGGTCCTTCTCGACGAGGCTGGCGCCCGTGCGGCCGCCGCGCGCGGCGCTGAACGTGAAGGCCATTGCGCCTCCGATCAGGATCGTGTCGCAGGAATCCATCAGGTTGCGGATGACGTCGACCTTGCCGCTGACTTTGGCGCCGCCGAGCACAGCGACGAACGGCCTTGGCGGATCGTCAAGGAGGCCTCCTAGGACGTCGAGTTCCCGTTGCAGGAGCGTGCCGGCGTAGGATGGCAGGTGCTCGGTGACGCCGACGGTGCTGGCGTGGGCGCGGTGCGCGGTGCCGAACGCGTCGTTGATGTACAGGTCGGCCAGCGATGCGAGTTGGGCGGCGAAGTCGGGGTCGTTGGCTTTCTCGGCCTTGTGGAACCGGAGGTTCTCGAGGAGGAGGACGTCGCCGTCGCCCAGGGCGGCGGCTTGCGTGGCGACCGTCTCGCCCACGCAGTTGTCCGCAAACGCGACGCCGGTGTCCAGCAGTTCGCCCAGCCGGGTGGCGACGGGGCGGAGGCTGAGCTTCGGGTCCGTACCGCCTTCGGGGCGGCCCAGGTGCGAGACGAGGATGAGCCGGGCGCCGGCCTCGCGCAAGTGACGGATCGTCGGCAGGGCGGCTTGGATGCGCGTGTCGTCGGTGATGGTGGTATCGGAAAGGGGTACGTTGAAGTCGACGCGTACCAGGACCCGTTTTCCGGCGACGTCGGCTTGGTCCATGGTTCGAAGTTGCGTCATAATCCGTCTCCTGGCGGTAATGTCAACGGGGACGCGGCTTTAGGGTTTTGTCCGGTTGGCTGGGACGGTCGTCGAACGTGAGGGTCTCAAGACGCTCGACGAACGACGTCCACGTGTACGGGGCCACCAGGTCGCGCAGCCGCTCGGGGTCCCAGGTCCGCCCGTACGCCTCCTCGACCCCGTCGGCGACGCGTTGCACGAGGTCGTGTCGCGGCGTGTCGTCGTGTTCGTCGAAGACGACGCCGCCGCCGGCGGCGGCCAGCGCCTGGGCGATGCCGACGGGGCCGGCGACGAAG
>CAZXJU010000259.1:0-2443 GCA_964641035.1 uncultured Halobacteriales archaeon
CAGGGGAGGATATTAGCCGTTGTCAGACAAGCTTCGAAGCGTCGGCTACGACTGCTGCGAGGTGGCGGTCTCCTCGCGCGGGTTGGCGCGGCCTTGCAACTCGTTCAGCTGGTCGGCGAGTTCGCCCACCGTCCGGCTGAAAAGGGTCGCCTGTTTCTTGACCAGTTCATAGGATTCCTTCAGTCCGAGGTCCGTGGTCTCGTCCACGAACTTGAGGAACCGGCCCATGCCGAGCGCCCCGAGCAGGTGAAGGTGGTCTTCGGGCCGTTTGTCGGGATCGTCGGTGACGGTGGCGATGTGGTACGCGGCGGTACGGTAGACGATGTGCGCCCACGTCTCCATCGTGAGTCCGTCGGTGGCCGCGCGGACCTCGGCGGCCAGGTCCGCACCCAGGACCTCGTCGACGGTCTTCTCGTGCTCCTCGACGCCTTCCCGGTAGATCCGTTGGATCCGCTCCGGCTTGATCTCGGTCGCCGGCGGCAGTCGGTCGTAGTACGGCACGACCTTCTCGCTGAGCAGGACCGGCGCCTTCGCCTCCCGTCGCCGCCAGGCCGCCTCGTATTTCGCCGCGAGGTCCAACAGGGTGCCGACGACCTCCAGATACATCCGCGACAGCACCTTCCTTGGGTCCGAATACCCGGTCGTCGACGCGTGGACCTTGATCCCCAGTGGCGCCTCTTGGATCCGGAACCCTTCGGCGATCGCCGTGGTGGTCAGGAAGATGTCCGTCCCGAAATGCGGCGGCATGTCCAGCTGCAGGACGCGGTCGACGTATTTGCGGCTGAAGCTGTAGTCTCCGCCGATCGGCTGCCGGACCGAAGTGCCGTACAGCGCCGCGGTCAACGGATAGCAGAGGTGGTTGGTGATCACGCCGTCCCACTTGTCGCGAAGATAGTACGGGACGACCATGTCGGTCAGGCCGTACAGGACCGGACGCAGCATCGCGTCCATCCATCCGGGCCGGATGCTGACGAGGTCGCCGTCGACGCAGGAGACCGCCTTGGCGTCGACGGCCTGTGCGACTTCGAGCAGCGTGCGGATGCCGTTTCCTTTGCCTGGCCCGTGGGCCTGCTGCATCACGATCTTCCGGATGCCGTTGGGCGTCGGGAAGAAGCGCGCCAGATCGACGGTCTGGTCGTCGCTGCCGCCGTCCACGACCACGACGAGGCTCGGCATCCCGGGGAAATGCTGCTGCAGGCCTGTGGAGACGACGTTCAATACGTGGAGGATCGTCGTCTCGACGTTCCGGGCGTTGATGCCGACCACGATGTCGAAGGGGCCCTCCTGCTGAAGGTCGTCGACGGGGACCTTTCCGTCGGGCAGGTACTCGTCGACGAACCGGGGACGCCGTACGACCGGTTGGTCGCCGTTGCCCCATCGGTTCGCCGTCGCGTCGTCGTTTTCTTCTTCTGGTTTGGTTGTCATGTGGAATTGTCTCCGTTCTTCTGTTGGTATGCGCTCGTGTCGTCCCACTGGCCAATGAGTTCCCAGTCCTGGAGGAACTCCGCGGGTAGCTGGTTCTCCTCGGTCGCGTAGGCGTCGACGAGTACGATCAGGTCTGGGTTCTGCGCAAGGTCGTGGTCGCGTGCGCCTTCGTCCGTGAAGAACTGTGGGTTGTAGACGGCCTCTTGGCCGGTGAGGCCGCGATAGCCGGCGCGCGCCTGCCAGCTGCCGGTCACCACGAGGCTCGGGTCCCGCTCGTCGAGGGCGTCCCAGGCCGCGTAGTCGTCCTCGTCGTACAGGCGGTACCATCCGTCCATGGCAGCCGTGGTGGGGATCGCGAGCAGGAGAACGACGCCGACGATTCCGAGGTAGGCGGCGCGCGGCATGTTGACGTCGGTGTCCCGGACGAGCCGGACCCCTTCGGAGACGGCCAGTCCTGCGAGCATCACGACCCCAACGGACAGGAAGGCGACGGTCCGGTGGGGGAGGTACCAGATGCCGAACCAGTCGATGAGGACGATGGGAAGCATCATGAGGGTCCATAAGCCGCCCAGGATCGCGAAATCGGATCGGCGTCGGACGGCGGCCAGCGCGCCGACGCCGGCGAGGATCAATCCGGGCCACGTGAGCATCCATGGCAGATCGACGTGTTGGGGCACGCCACTGGCGCCGCCGGGGTCGGCGAGCAGTTGCCGGGCGGTGGACGCGGCCTCCGGGGCCAGTTCGCCGGGCGTCCAGACCGGCAGGAACCACAGGAGGCCGACGAGAGCGACGGCGGCGAAGACGCTGGCGCCGGCGGCCCATGCCGCATGCTTGCCGTGTCGCATCGTAGAAAGCAGCAGGAAGGTCGCGACCACCGGCACCAGGAGTCCGACGACCCATGGGTGGATGAAGAGAAGGACCGCGCCGAGGCCACCGGCCGTCCAATAGGCCCATGTGGCGCCCTCGGGGATTCGCAGGACCGCCAACGCCAGGACGGGCAGGATCGCGAGGTCCAATG
>CAZXJU010000260.1:0-2435 GCA_964641035.1 uncultured Halobacteriales archaeon
CACCCGCGACATGCTCCGACGCGTCCATCGGTGGGCCAAGAAGCTCGACGTCGACGTCGGCGTCCGCCACAGCGACACCACCCATTCCGAACGCCGCAAACAGGCCACCCACCCGCCCGACCTGCTGATCACCACCCCGGAGACCGTCCAACTGCTCTTCACCGGCCACCGGCTCCGCGGCGCCCTCACGACCGTTCGATGGCTCGTCGTCGACGAGATCCACGAACTGGCGGCCAGCGAACGCGGCTACCAGTTCGCCGTGGCCATGGAACGCATCGAAGAGGTCGTCCACGACGCCAGCGACGACCCCAAACCCGGCGACCCGCCCTCCGGGTTCCAACGCGTCGGCCTCTCCGCCACCGTCGGCAACCCCGACACGATCGGCCGGCTCCTCGGCGGCGTCGGACGCCCCGTCCGCACCGTCCAGGTCCAAGTCGAGAAACGCATCGACATCCGCATCGAACACCCACGGCCCACCCAGGAAGACCGCGTCGCCGCCGCACGGGTCAGCGCCACCAGCGACCAAGCCGCCGTCCTCCGCCGCACCGCCGACCTGATCCGCGGCCACCACGCGACCCTCGTCTTCTCCAACACGCGAGACGGCGCCGAACTCCTAGGAAGCCGCCTCCACCTCTACGACCCCGACCTACCCGTCAGCGTCCACCACGGAAGCCTCAGCCGCGAAGCCCGCCTCGAAGCCGAAGAGGCGTACAAGGACGCCGCACTCAAGGCGCTCATCTGCACCTCCAGCCTCGAACTCGGCATCGACGTCGGCCGCACCGACCTCGTCATCCAGAACGGCAGCCCCCGCGGCGTCGAACGCATGGTCCAACGCGTCGGCCGCGCCGGCCACCGCACCGGCGAGACCAGCCACGGCGTCGTCCTGGCCGCAAGCGGCGAGGACGCCGCCGAAGCCGCCGTCATCGCCCGCCGCGCCATGGGCCGACAACTCGAACCCGTCCAATTGCGCGACAACCCGCTGGGCGTCCTGGCCAACCAACTCCTGCACATGGCCGTCGAACACAAGGAAGTCCCCATCGACGCCGCCCACCGGATCGTCGCGCGGGCCGCCCCCTTCGCTGGCCTCAGCCGCGACCTCATGGACCGGACGGTACGCCAACTCGAGACGCAAGGCCTCCTGTTCCCCGACTGGGACCGTCGCGTCTACTCGGGCCGGCGCACCAGCCGCCGCTACCTGATCGACAACGTCGGCATGATCCCCGACGAGAAGACCTTCCGCGTCGTCGAGACCACCCGCCGCGCCGTCGTCGGCACCCTCGACGAGGACTTCGTGCTCAGCTACATCGAGCCCGGCGCCCGCTTCATCATGCGCGGCCGCACCTGGGACGTCCTGGAGATGCAGGACGACGCCGTCCTCGTCGCCGAAGGCGAAGCCCTCGGCGCGATCCCCAGCTGGCAAGGCCAAGACCTTCCCGTGCCGTGGAGCGTCGCCCAAGAGGTCGGCGCGATGCGACGCGCCGCCGCCCAGGGACGCCGCGACGAACTGGCCGCCGAATACCCGCTCGACGACGACGCGCTCGCCGCATTCACCGACGAAGTCCGACGCAACACCGACAAAGAACTCGCAGTCGCCGACGACCACACCCTCGTACTCGAGGGCGGCGACCGCATCGTCATCCTCAACGCCTGCTTCGGCACCCGCGCCAACCAGACGCTCGGCCGGCTCCTCGAAGCCCTCGTCGCCCAACGACTCGGCAAAGGCGTCCAACTCACGACCGACGCCTACCGGATCGTCCTCGAATCCAGCCAACGCGGCCTGCGGGCAAGCCTCGTCGAAGAGACGCTGCGCGAGCTTGACCCCGACACGCTGGACGAACTGCTGCGCGTCATCATCCGCAACTCCAACTTCCTCCGCTACCATCTGCTGCACGTCGCCCGCAAGTTCGGTGCCGTCGCCCGCGACCTCGACCCCCACAAGTTCAGCATGCGCCGCTTCCTCGAATCGTATCGCGACATGCCGCTCTTTGACGAGGCCATCGAACGCGTCCTCTTCGAGACGATGGACGTCGCCCACCTGCGCGACGCCCTCGGCGCGCTTGCCGACGGACGCCTCCAGATCGTAAACCAGAAGCTCAGCGCCGTCGGCCGGCTCGGCATCGAGAAGGAACGCCGGATGCTCTCCCCGTCCGAAGAGGAACCGTCGATCCTTCGTGCCCTCAAGGAGCGGCTTGGGAAGGCCAAACGCGTACTCGTGTGCGTGGCCTGCGGCCGGAGTCGCACCACCACCGTCGACCGGACGCCGAAGCGGCCCGAATGCGCCTCCTGCGGCGCCATCATGCTCGCGCCGCTGCACCCGAACGAACGCGACGTCGCCTCGCTCATCAAAAAGAGGGAGCGGACCGACGACGAACAGAAACGCGTCAAACGCGCCGTCGCCGCGGCGAACCTCGTCGCCACCTACGGCCGCGACGCCG
>CAZXJU010000261.1:0-2425 GCA_964641035.1 uncultured Halobacteriales archaeon
AGCGTCAACACGGAAGCCAACGAGGAGTATGACCCGGTCAAGGACAATTGGACCGTGAAGGCGCCGATCCCGGTGATCCGCGGCAGCACGCAGGCGGTCGTCTGGTACGACCGGCTCGTGGTGATGGGCGGGCAGAGCGGCCAGAGCGGCGACCCGGCGTACGACGACGTCAACGTGTACGACCCGGTCACCGACAACTGGACGGAGCTTCCGCCGATGCCGGAGGGCCGCCACGGGTTCGGTGCGGCCGTCTGGGACGACAACATCTACGTGTTCGCCGGTGCGCCCAAACAGGACATCTACGGCTTCACCGAGAACCACGCCCTGATGGTGGGCGGGTCGGATTAGGACGCTACGATTACGCGTTAGCCGGCAAGCCCTTGGGGCAAGCGGGCGGTGGCCCCGTGGAATCCAAGCGGAATCGCAGCCCGGAGGACTCGGCAACGGATGAGCCGAAGGTACCGCGGGTGTTCCCATCCGCGACGTCGGACCAGAAGGCGGTCGTCCTCTTGTACGTCCTCCTGTTTCTCATGTACGTCGCCTCGCTCGTGATTCTGCTACTCTGACGAAGCCTTGTCCCGAACCGCCATGACGTCCACGGCTGGCCATCGCGTTGGTTCCCGAAGCACCCGGCGGCCCGAACGGCCGCTCCGCTCCCTCAATTAGAATACGAAGGGGAAGAGAAAGCGGACGCGGCGTACGCGTCCTGAACCCTTGGACCGTCGCCTTGACCGCTCAGTGCAGCCAGGTGTCTTCCAGGTGCACGTCCGGCATCGGGCCGATCGTCAACGTCCGGTCGAAGCCCTCGAAGAGGACGGCGCCCGTGTTGCCGGCGGCGCCTCCCGCCTCGCCGTGGTGGTTCGTCCGGGTGTGGCTCAGGAAGGCCAGGCCGTCGACGGCCGTGTAGTGGGTGGCGCCTTCGACGTTGTTGACCAGGTCGATCGCTACGGGCATGTAGCCGTGGCCCGCGTCGGGGTCTTCGCCTTCAAGGTGGTCGTGGCCGTAGTTGTAGTTGCCCGACATGTCGACGTAGAGCCAGAAGCGCATCCGTTCGACTTCGAAGTCCTTGTACTCCTTCATCGTGGCGTGCGTCTGGAAGACGCCGTGGTCCTCGTCGTCCATCACTTGGTGGACGGCGGCGGGACCCACCCAGTCGATCTTGCCGTCAAGCATGAGCGACGCGTGGATCAGCAGCTCCTCCCGGAGGACGTCGACAATCTGCTTGTTCATGAAGGAGAGGTCCGGGATGTAGAACTGGTGCTCGATGCCGCTGTCGTCCCACTCGGGCGGGTTGATGCGCACGCCGACCCAGCCCCATTCCAGCGGGCCGTGGTGGTCGGCGGACTCGGCCGCCTCACCGTCTTGCGGCGCGGTCTCGTGACCGTGGCCGCCCATGGAGCCGGAGGACGAGCTCGGCATCTTCACCGAGTGTTCGGCGCAGTCGACGCTGATGTGCCAGATGCCGGTGGTGTAGTCGGACGTGATGGGCTGGAAGTAGGTCCCGATCACCGGGTTGCCCACCAGGTCCGAGATGTCGGCACGCGTCAAGGGCGGCGCCGGACCGGAGGCGTCCTTCTGGCTGTTGTAGACGCTGACGCCGCCGCCTTCGCGGCAGTCCTTCATGTCGACTTGGAAGCCGGGAAGCGCGCTGTCGGTGTCCTTCGCCTTCGTCATCCCGTCGTCGGCCTCGTTGGGCGCCGCGTCGTCGGCCCCGCCGGAAATGCATCCGGAGAGTACCATTGCCACGCCCGCGAGAATCGCCACGGCTGCGTTCTTGTTAATCATGCTATCCACTCACATTCCGATTCGTTTCTGGTTTTAAAGGGTATCGGGTGATCATCAGGACACCGTCAGTTGGCCTTCCATGCCCAGTTGTCGGTGGTTTCCGATGTCGCAGTAGTACGCGAACGTGCCGGTCTGGTCGGCGGTGAAGACGACGCTTGCCGCGACGCTCTCCTCGATGGGTCCGATCTTGACGTCGTATCCTTCCAACACCAGGCTGTGGCTCTCAGTGTTTCCGAGGGCGTTCTTGAACGTCAGGTTCACGACGTCGCCCGCTCGGGCCTCCGCGGTCTCCGGCCGAATCGTGTAAATCGACTCCGGGTAGAGGCTCTGGTCGGTGCCGACCAGGTAGATCTCCGTGTCCACTGCCGTCTCGTTGGCGTCGTCGGCGCCGTTTTGCGTGTCGCCGTCGCCGCCGTCGGTGTCCGACGGTGCGTCGTCCGCAAAACAACCGGCCAACGCGGTCGCCACCAACAGCGCGATCAGGGGTAGGGTCTTTGTCCGCATCCTCACAGCCCATCACCGGACGTGGAGTGCACCCTTATAGACGTTTCCCGTGGATGTGCGGCGCGTTTGGAGGTGGCCGACACAACGCATATCAAGCGGTGGGGCTACGGCGGGAACCACATGGGTGGACCTCGCC
>CAZXJU010000262.1:0-1188 GCA_964641035.1 uncultured Halobacteriales archaeon
GTGAACCCGGCGTACTTGAGGAACATGTCGACCTTGCCTTCGTCGACGACGCCGAGGTCGGCCAGCAGTTGCATCGCCTGGTCGGTCAGGACGAGGTTTCCGCCGCCCTCGACGTATTCGCGCAGTACCTCCATGTGCGTCGGGGTCAGGAGTTCGACGGCGCTGCCGGCGACGACGAAATTGTCGTACGCCGCCACCCGGTCCTTCGTGAGGACCGAGGCCTCGACCGCCTCGAAGATGGCGGGCCGGTCTCCGTCCTTGACGAACGGCGCCATCTCTTCGAAATAATCGATGGGGGCCGCCTCGTACGGCACGTGCTCATAATCCCACAGGTCATCGTTCGGGTTCTCTTTGGCCCAGCCGGTCAACGGTTCGTCGGAGTCGCTGGTCCAGATTTTCGGGTTGTAGAGGTAGCCGGTCGTCTTGCCGTGCGCCTCGATGGAGGTCTGTACGTCGGTGACGGCCGCCTCGAGGTAGGTGCGTGCGATCTGCCGGACTGTCTCGACGTGGTAGTAGTTCATCGCTTGGGCGGCGGCGGGGTACGCGGAGTCGAACGTGATGTGGTTGTATGCTAGTTCGAAGTTCATGCCGGGGGCGCCGAGCCCGGTGTCTTGGAGGAACCAATCGCCGCTGATCCCGGAGTCGGTGTAGCCGATCGTGTCCCAGACGGTCGACCAACTGTAGAACTCGCCACCCCACAGGGACGTGGCGGGCACCGCGTTCCAGGCGGCGAACTTGTCGTTGTCGTTCAACCGGTCCGACAGCAGTTCGGCCAGGCGCGTCGAGCGCAGCATCTCATGCGGCGACAACTGGCCCGCGCTGATCAAGCCCAGGACGAAGTGGCCGTAGACGTCCTCGCCGGTGGGGGCCGCGTCCTGGGTGAACGTGCAGACGCCGTAGGCGCAGCCGTCGGCCGGGTTCAGCATGCCGTGGATATCGGCGGCGTACGCGACGTTCGAGTAGCCCATCAGGGCCTCCGCGTACCCGATCGGCTCCGGCTCGTTGAGGGTGATCCGACCCGAGTTGGGCGCCACGAGCTGCCATCCCTGCGTCGGCAGCTGCCGGTTGAGGTCGGTGCAGTTGCCGTTGACGCGTTTGAAGAAACCGGGGTACGTGCAGTCGCCGGGCTGGGCGTACTGCGGTTCGTCCCACACCCATCCGTCCGTGTTGGCGAACAGGAGGACGAAG
>CAZXJU010000262.1:1288-2375 GCA_964641035.1 uncultured Halobacteriales archaeon
AGGCCGTACGAGTCGGCGACCGTCTTGACCTCCATGCGTTCCGGGTACGCCTCCTCCATCGCTTCGAAGCATTCGACGGCCTCGTAGTAGCCGACGTAGTCGTTGGTCTGCTCGGGTTCCGGGAAGTAGCGGACGGTGCCTTCGGCGGGCGTGCCGGCCGCCTGGCAGTTGACGCCCGGCGTCGGCAGGGTGTCGGCTTCGCCCGCGCCGGCGGAAGCGTCCGGAGAGGTCGCGGGGGCCCCGATCGAGCCGACGGCGAACGACAAGACGACGATGAGGGCGGTGGCGGTGCGGATCGACATGGTTGGGGACGCTCCAACGGCGAGGCGGCGTCCGGCTTCTAGAACGTTTCGGCGTCGATGTGCGGCCCTGGCGCCTGGTCACGACGTGGTGACCGTAAGGTCCTCGAACTGGAAGTGCAGGTAGAAGGCGCCGCTGGCGGTCTTCACCTGGAGGATCGCCTGGGCGCCGGCCTGGCTGGCCGGGGCCCCGTCCTCGGGGTTGTCGGGGTTGTAGCAGCACGTGCCGTCGGCCTTGAAGATCTGGTATGTCGTGGCGTCGCGCACCTTGCCCATGGAGACCATGAGGTGGGCGGGGAACCGGTCGTCGAGCGTGTTCGGCTCCTTGACGGGTTGGCCGTCGCGTTCCACGGTGGCGGAGCCCCACGCGGCGGCGTATGCGAAGAACCGCGGCAGTTTGGTGTCGCCGTTTCCGGTGGCGCCGTGTTCGTAGAAGTCCTCGCGGATGCCGCCGTCGTGCGTCGGCGACGACGGGAAGAACTCGTCGAACACGATGCGCCATTCGGGGCCGCCCTGGTCGCGTACGACCGCTTCGACGCGGCCGGTGTCCGATCCGTTGTCGAGTTGGATGGTGATCGAGCCGCCGGCGGCCGTCCGTACGAGTTTGCCGTCATACGAGTATCCGCCGTCGATGATGAGCGGCTGGGTGCCGTTGGCTTCGAACGAATAGTCGGAGCCGAAGCATCCGGAGAGTCCCGCGGATAGCAGAGCCGTCATGGCCAATAGGAAGGGAATCGGTCGTTTCATCGCGGTGTTCCACCCGTGGCGTCAGCGCGCGAGGCGGGATT
>CAZXJU010000263.1:0-2361 GCA_964641035.1 uncultured Halobacteriales archaeon
TCGACGTCGTCGGCGTCGACGCGTCGGCCCGGGCGATCGAAAAGGCGCGCGGGAAAGCGGAGGCGCGGGGCCTCGACGTGCGGTTCGTCGTCGCCGACGCCCTGGCCCTCGACGCGCCGGAGCGACCGTTCGCGAGCATCCTCGACTGCGGCCTCTTCCACGTGTTCGACGACCAGGACCGACCGCGCTACGCCAAGAGCCTCGCCGGCGTCATCGACGCGGGCGGCACGCTCCACCTCCTCTGTTTCAGCGACCGGGAGCCCGACTGGGGCGGCCCCCGACGCGTCTCGCAGGACGAGATCCGCGACGCCTTCGCCGCCGGGTGGCACGTGGAGGCGATCGACGCGGCCCCGTTCGTGACGAACCTGGAAGGAAGCCCGGTGCGGGCGTGGCTGGCCCGGATCCGCCGGACGTCCGGCTAGGAGGCCGGTCGGAGTTCGGCGGAGCCGCACGCGTCGCACGGCGGCGGGAGGTCCCGGCTCACGTGGCCTCCGCACGCCAAGCAGGCGTCCGGCGCCTCGTCAAGAAGGTCGTATTGCGCGTCGGCCGGCGGGTCGGACGGGTCCACGGCCACGTGGTACCTGTGATAACAATCCCGGCACCACACGAGATAGGCGCCCACAAGGTCGGCGTCGTCGTCCCACGTATGGCCGCAGCTTCGGCAGGCCAAGCGTCCCATGGGCTCGGATTATGAGGTGTCCCGCGCGGAGGCCTTCTTCTCCCGCAGGGCCATCTCTTCCTTGATCTGTTCGTACTTCTCGACCGCGCTGGGTTGGCACAAGTGGTTCGGTCCGCGCTTCCGTTGGTTGCAGCGCATGCAGAAAGTGCTCTGGTGCATGGGTGAGTCTTCCGGGTACCTCCTGAGCCGGCGCCCATACTTAAGCCCTGAGGGGCCAGGCCGCGCCGCGTCGGGACCTTTAAGAGGGCGCGGTGGGGTTCCATGGTGGGGCCATCACTTTGGCGGAAACCACCGCAACACAAACCACGTCAGGAAAGCAGGGCGCCACGTCGGAGCCGCCGGCCCAGCCACCCGGGGCGCAACCGACCGAAGCGAAGGACGAGACGGCGTTGGCCGCCGTCGCATACATCCTCACCTGGCTGACCGGCCTGATCATCTTCCTGGTCGCCGACAAGGAGGACAAGTTCACGCGCTACCATGCCCTGCAAGCCATCGGGTTCGGCGTGGCCATCGTGATCGTCTACGTGGCGATCGGGGTCGTCGTCGCCATCCTTGCGGCCGCCGGCGCAGACGCCGTGGCCGCCATGTTCGGCATGATCACGTGGATCCTGTGGGTCCTCGTGATCGTCGCCATCATCCTCATGGCCGTCAAAGCCTACCAAGGTGCCAAGTTCCGCCTGCCGTTGATCGCCGACATCGCCGAGAAGAATGCCTGAACACGTGGACCAGGTGGAGACACCCGACGGCGTCCGGATCAACGTCGAAGACGAGGGCGAGGGCCCCCCGATCGTCCTCCTGCACGGGTGGTGCGGCACGACCCGCGTCTGGGACCCCGTGGTACCGAAACTGCGGGAATCGCGCCGCGTCATCCGGTTCGACATGCGCGGCTGCGGCGGCTCGGACTCGGAGGAGGACACCCACAACTTCGACCATTACGCGATGGACCTCAAGACCGTCCTCGACGCGGCCGAAGTTGAGGACGCCACCGTCGTCGGGTGGAGCCTCGGCGTCGGCGTCATCCACGAGTTCCTCCGCAGCTTCGACCCCAGCCGCGTCGGCGGCGTCTGCCTCATCGACTACCCGCTCAAACTGAAGGAAGGCAAGGACGTGGCCGACAAGGTGTGCCACGCCATCAACAAGCGGCGCGACGAGTTCCTCAAGAGCTTCTTCGCACGGATGTTCCGCGAAGCCAACGAGGATTGGACGGCCCTGATGGTGCGGGAAGCCAAACGCACCACGCGCCGCGTCGCCTGCGAGATGTACAGAGCGATGGGAAGCGCCGCACCACCCGACGAGGACACCTTCGAAATCCCGGCGCTCCTCGTCTTCCCCGAAGAAGGGTGGTTCCCGGAGGCGTTGGCCGACTGGCGCGTCCGGTTCCCCGAACACGAGGTCGTGTCGTTCCCCGACAGCCGCCACGCGGCGCCGCTGGAAGAGACGGACCGGTTCATCGAGGCGTTGTTGGAATTCACTCAGCCGACGGGGCAGTCCGGCCTGAACGCTTGAGGAACCCCGCCTCGTCGACGACCGGCGTCCCCTGCTTCTTCGCCTTCTCCAGCTTGCTGCCGGCCTTCTCGCCCGCGACGAGCAACGTCACCTCCTTGTTCATCGACGTCACGACGCGGGCCCCGGCCTCCTGCGCGATCGACTGCGCCTCCGACCGCGTCATCGACGGCAGCGAG
>CAZXJU010000264.1:0-2326 GCA_964641035.1 uncultured Halobacteriales archaeon
GGGTCTTCTTCGTGACGCCCGTCATCTGGGTGATCGTCGTCTTCGTCGTCGCCGGGTTCCTCATCCTTGCGCACGAGGCGCGCCGCGTGGCGCAACGCGGCGACGTGGGACGCGGCCTGCAGTTCCACGCCGGCGTCCTGCTGGCGTTGGTGCTCTTCTACGCCGCGCTGTGGCGGGCCGACGCGGCGTTCGTCCGCCATTGGCAACACCCGGTGTGGGTACTGTTCGCCGCGCTCGTCTGTTACCTGATCGTCCACCAGTACAGCGTCCGACAGAAGGCGATCAACCCCCACGTAGTGCTGTTCAGCTCCGGCCTGTTCGTGCTCCTGGTCGGGATGCTCTACGTCATCGAGTGGATGAGCGGCGACGTGTGGGGCCGAGGACCGTCCGACCGGGTGCGGCCGTACGTCTTCGCCGCGCTCATCCTGGCGCCGGGGATCGTCGCGTTCCTCAGCATGGCGCTTGGACGCATCCTCGCCAACCGGAACCCGTTCAACGCCCTCCGCCCGTTGCGCCGGGGCGTGGAACCGTCGGCCAAGCCGACCGGTCCGGTGGTCATCTTCGTCGTCATCATGCTTGCCGGCACGATGGCGACGTTCGTCAGCCTGGTCGGCGCCACGCATCTGGAGGAGATGTCGGCCACCGACACGCTCTTCGCCAGCGGGAGCGACCTGGCATTGCGCATTGTCCAGTTGTTGGCGGGTCCGGCGGCGGTCGTCTTGGGGATCCTGTTGGCGGGGCGGTGGTTGCGCGAGAGGATCCCGTCCCATCCGAACCTCGTCTACTACGCCGGCCCGTTGAACCTCATCATGATCTTCGGGCAATTGGCCGACGGGCTGATGACGAGCCTCGGCATCGACCTCTACGGGTACACCGAGAAGCACGTGGTGCCCAGCACGATGATCGAATTGGCTGGGGGGCAGCTTCCCTTCGGACTCAACCAATGGGCGACGGCCGCGACGTTCCTTCCCCTGAAGCTCTTCATCGTCATGCTCGTCGTCTGGGTCATCGACGTGGGTGTGGACGAACCCAGGAAAAACCTGATCGGCTTGATCAAGCTCGCGATCATCATGGTGGGCTTGTCGCCGGCGATCCGGAACGCGACGCGGCTTGCGATGGGCGTTTGAGCGTCACAGGAATTCGGTCTTGACGTTGCGGGTGGCGCGACCCAGTTCTTTGGCCGCCGCGACGTGCCGCATGAGGCGGGCGACGCTTCCCCGGACCTCCAGGCGGCGAGTGAGGACGGCCTGGATCGGGTCGTATTCGCCGCGCAGCACCCCGACCCAGTCCGAGTATTCGCCCCGGAGCACGAAGTCGTGGCCGTCGCCGCCTTCGTCGGCGGCCTCGTCGACGGCGACGCATTCCCCGTCCTCCAACCGGACCGTCAAGAAGTGGTCCTCGTCGAGGGGGCCATCCGCCCGCACGTGGAACAGGAACCCGGCGGTGAGGCCTTTGGCGGCGTCACGGTACGTCTGGCTCGTGTTCAACTCGTCGCGCAGCGCCTGGGCCCATTCCAGGGAAGGGAAAACCGGCATCGCCATGGCGAGCCGGGCGGCTGGATAAGAAGTTTGCCGGCCGGGGTCGGTCCGCGCTCGACGATCGGGGCGGCCACGAATGAGCGCCCGCCGGCCACATTGTGATTCCTTCACCAGTGAACATAAGTAAGCAAAGGTCGCGACCTTCCCTATGGTTCACCGCAGCCTGATCGCCGGCCTGGTCGCTCTCATGACGCTGCTGTCCGGCTGCGCGGGAGGCGACACGACGGATTCGCCGCTGAGCGACGGTGACGACGGCGACGAGGGTGCGAAGATCGGAGAGAACGCGGCCCAGTTCCTCCGCTTCGACGGAGAGCCGGCGAACTCGACGTTTCACGCGAACGGGACGTTCCCGGCCGGCGCTAATTGCGGTACGACGGGCTGCGGCGCGCGCGTTGACGAGTACGACGTGACCGAGAGGGTTTCGAACGCCGTCTTTACGCTCGTGCGCGCCACGCTCGTCGTCGACGGCGAAACGTCGGACCCGACGACATTCGTGTCTCTCTCCATGGAGACCAACGACGCCCGCACGATTCAATGGCGATCGGAAGAGACGGACCAGGGCGCGTCGTTGTATGTGGTACTCGTCCGGAACGCGGAACCGGTCTTGGTTCAGGTCATCGAAGGGAGTTTCGCACGGTCTTCGGACGTAACGTATTCGCTCGTCGTCGAATTCGTCGTCGACCCGACGCTTGTATTCCCCGCAGCGCCCGTCGAGGTCACACTCGCCGCGAACCAGACCGTTTCAATGGTCGCCGTGCCCGGTTTGGCCCCCGACCCATCCACCAGCG
>CAZXJU010000265.1:0-2324 GCA_964641035.1 uncultured Halobacteriales archaeon
GAACCGAACACGTCGCGGATCCATCCGACCAAGTGGTGGTACGCCTCAAGACCGGACGGCGTGATACGGAAGACCTCCTTGCCGTCGTGCGCGGTATCTGCCACCACGAACCCCTTGTCCATCATCAACGCCAGGTAGGACCGGAACAAGTCGTAATTCAGGCGGACCGCGGCCTGCAGCCGGCTGCGTGTGTACGTGGCGCCTGGCGTCGTCAGCTTGTCCAGGAACCTGGCCACGACGTAAAGGTCGGGTTTCCGTGGCGGCTTGACGGGGCTGGCGGACACGGCGCGGCCTCAGACATCGATGGGGCGTTGCGCCATGAGTTGGCGCCACCGGCGATGGCTGCGCTGCACCCGCCACGTCGTGGCGGCCCAGCCTGCCACGACCGCCACCAAGACGACGTAGACGCCCGCCATCACGACGGATCCCCACCCGGCGCCTGGGCCTGGCGTCTCGACGACTTGGTTCGCGAAGAAAAACAGCGTCACCCAAGCGACGTAGAGCAGTGGCAGGCCGACCCCGATCACCAACGCCCGCACGAAGGCGAGATACCGGCCGCCCAGGTCCACCAGCGTCACCCCGCTGGCCGTCTGCTCGTCGGCCTGGAAGCTCTCGTCGGTCGGGCGGATGAATCCGCGCGCCCACCAAACGCCGGTGCCGACCACGCCAAGCGACAAAAGCACGATGAGGGGGACGCCGACGTACGCGTGGAAGGAGGCCGCCTCCGCCGTGGTGACCTGGGGCGTGTTGCTCACGCCGAGAGCACGGACCCAGTTCTCGAAGTAGGTCCGGGCTTCACCGGACGCCGGTGGCGTCACGCCGTCGGCGTAATGGACGACCCAGACGAGGTCCAACCATTCGCTGGCTTGCCCGGCCGGCGCGTCGGGGCGCACGACGTACAAGGGTGTGGAATCGTGGGTTCCCGCGGCCGCGGAGCCGGACGCTTGCGCGTACACGTGGGCGGCGGTCCCGCCGGCGAGGTACGCTTCGCCTTCCCCGTGCTCGACGGCATAGAACTCGTACCGGTCGAACGCTTGCCCGCTGACCGCCGGATGCACGCGGACCACGTCGCCTGGACCCGCTTGGACCTCGCGGACCGTCACGACGCGGTCGTCGAGGATTTGTGGTCCGTCGCCACGCGAGACGCTCGATCGCCCGAAGTCCACCACGAGCACGTTGGCCAGCAGCACGGCTGCCAGGGCGATCACGAAAACGCCGAACCAGACGCCGGGACGGTTCCACCGGGATGTCATCTCCGCCATGAAGAGCCCGGGGGCTATTCCGTTTTCCTCCGTGGGAGTCGCACGGTTACGACTCGCGCGGAGGAAGGGGGATGACCGGCGGCGTCCTCCTCAGACCCGATGCGTTCCCACAGAACCCTCGCAGCGACGCTAGCCACCCTGATCGCCTTGAGCGGATGCCTCGGAGGCACACCCACCGACGCGGACGACGCAACCGACCTGTCCGGCTCCGTCGCCGACGCCGGGGCGCTGGCCGGCGGTGAGCACCTCCGTTGGAGCGCCACGTTGGAAGGGGACGCCGGACTCCGGTTCCGCATCACGCCGGCGTCGTCGGCCGTCTGCACCGTCACCTGGTCCTACAAGGACGACGCAGACGGCCCCGGCTGGGACGCGTTCATGGTCCTCGAGTGGGGTGACGACCACAGTTCGGTCATCTACGGGAACCACCGGGCGCAAGCGGAGCTTCGGGCGGCCGGCCTGGTCGACGCGGACGATTTCGTGACAACGGCACGACACGACCACCGGATCGACATCCGGTGGCGTGATTGGGAGGTCACCGAACCGACATGGTACACGATGGGGGCGTCGGGGCTCGCCCGGATCGAAGGCGCGCCGCCGAACACCGCGTTGGACATCGTATGCGACGCGGCCGTCACTGTCGACGGGTGGCACGCCGGGCGCGAGTTCATCGTCTTCGAAGCGTGGACGACGGACGGCGGCGTCGCGGCCGGCGTCGCGGGTGCCCCGGTCGTCTGGGGCGGCCACGCGGCCGTCGCCGACTCGTTCGAGGCCTCGTTCGAGGCGTCGGAGGTCCGGTTCTACATGCTCCCGGCGTACGCGGCCGAAGGTGTCCTCGATCTTACGCATCCCAAGGGGACCGAGTCGTACCGCCTTGAATCCCGTTTGTTTGACGACCGGCCGTTCTATTCGCTCGTCGGCGGACCGGGCACCTACGCAGTGGACGGGACGGAGGTCGGGTACTTCGGTGACGGGTACTGGGCCGTCCTGCTCGGACTCAACCCGGCGCAGGGACCAGCCGACCTGGAGACAATGCGCACCGGGCACGCGCACCCGTGCCCGGGG
>CAZXJU010000266.1:0-2308 GCA_964641035.1 uncultured Halobacteriales archaeon
CCGGCTCCGAACACATGGTCAGCCACATGCTCGACCGGCTGGCGCCCGGGGCCGCGATGCATGGCGAACAATGCGGCGTCGCCACCATCCTAATGATGTACCTTCACGACGCCAATTGGGAGGAGATCCGGGACGCCCTCGTCCAGGTGGGCGCGCCGACGACCGTCAAGGAGCTGGGTATCCCCCGAAAGACGATGGTGGAGGCGCTGACCCAGGCGCACACGATCCGGCCCGACCGGTTCACGATCCTCGGCGAATCCGGGCTCACCAAGTCCGCCGCCGACCACTTGTTGAAGGCCACCGGCGTCGGGTGACCCGGACCCGGCCTTCGGACACCAAGCCTTAACCGGACCGCGGCCATCGGCGCCCCGATGAGCCGGCGCGTGGAACGGATGTTCTCCGGGCTCGCCGCGGACTACGACCGGGCCAACCACGTCCTCAGTTTCGGCATCGACTTCTGGTGGCGAAGCAAGGCCGTGGACGCCAGTCGGGCCGCCGGCGGGGACCACGTGCTCGACGTGGCCTGCGGCACGGGCGACCTTACCGCCGCGTTCTCCGAGCGGGTGGGCTCCGAAGGCCGCGTAGTCGGCCTGGATTTCAGCCGGCCGATGGTCCGCCGCGCACACCAGAAGGCCGGCACGGAACACGCCCGCCCCGCCTACGTGGCCGGCGACGCGCTGCGTCTGCCGTTTGCGGATGACACGTTCGACGTGGCCGCGATCGCCTTCGGGATCCGGAACGTGGACGACCCGGTCGGCGGGCTACGGGAGATGGCCCGCGTGGTCCGCCCCGGCGGCGCCGTCGTCGTCCTCGAGTTCGGACAGCCGGAAGGGCTGCTCGCGGCCCCCTACCGGTGGTATAGCCGTCATCTCCTGCCGCGTATCGGCGGCTGGCTCACGGGCGACCGGGCCGCCTACGAGTACTTGAACCGCACCGCCGCCAGGTTCCCATACGGCGACGATTTCCTCGGCCTAATGCACCAAGCCGAGAACCTTCGGGACGCGGAAGCGACGCGCTTGACCGGAGGGATCGCCTTCCTCTACCGAGCCGTAGTCGTTCCGGCGTGACGCTCCAGCCACGTACGGACCATCGCCGGGTCCGGCTTGCCCGTGGGCGTCTTCGGCAATTGTTTTAGAAACAGGAACCGCCGCGGTACTTGGTTGGCCGCCAGGCGCTCCGCGCAATGCGCACGAAGGCCGTCGACGCCGACCGTGGAGCCGGGCCGCATCTCGAGGGCCGCCGCGACGAGCTGCCCCCACTCGTCGTCCTCCAAGCCCACCACGCACGCGTCGACGACGGCCTCATGCTTTCGCAGCACGTCGGCCACCTGGGTCGGGTCGACGTTGGCGCCACCGGTCACGATCCGGTCGGCGCCGCGCCCGACCACGTACAGGAACCCGTCCGAGTCCAGCCGTCCCCGGTCCCCGGTGTGCACCGGCTCGCCCGGCGTCCCGTGGCCCAGATGGTATCCCACGGTCGCACCGGAGACGACGATCTCGCCTTCCTGTCCGGCTTCGACGGCGGCGCCGTCCGCATCGACGATCTGGAGTGTGACGCCGTCGAGCGGCCGGCCCGCTGTCGCCGCGTCGCGGCCCAAATCCTCCGGCGTAGCGGTCGCGGCCTGTCCGCACGTCTCCGTCAACCCGTAGGAGGCGTACACCGGCCACGCGCGCTCCAACGCCCGCCGCACCAGGTCGTCCGGCGTCCGGTCGCCGCCGACGAGGACGCCGCGGACGGTGCCGGGGGCGTTCGCCTGGTCGTGGCCGAGCATCCGCCGGAGCATGGTCGGCACGAGGCTCGCGTGGGTGGCCGGCCCGTTGCGGAACGCGGCGAGGACCGCCTTGACGTCGAACCCGTCGTGGAGGATGGCGTGCTCGTCGAGGCGCAGGCAGCGGTCGATCAAGGCGAACCCTCCCATGTGGTATAGGGGGAGGACGGACAACCATTCGTCGTCGGGTTGTAGTCCGAGGCGCTTCGTCGCGGCGTCGGCGTGGGCTGCAAGCGCGGTACGCGGAAGACCGACGGGTTGTGGGGTGCCGGTCGTGCCGGACGTGAACAGGATGGCCGCCAACGCCGCCGGTTCGGTCTCGGGTGACGGCAATTCGAACCGTTGCAACTGGTCCCACCGGTCGCCGCGGGGACTCGCCTTCACGACGGGGACGTCCGTCTTCAACCGGTTGCGCAGTTCCCCGTCGTCGGTGACCGCGACGACGGCGCCGGAACGCTTGATCTGCCCCGCCATCGCCTTCTCCGGCACGTTGCGGTGCACGGGCACGATGACGAACTCCTCTTGGCTGCACGCCGCCTG
>CAZXJU010000267.1:0-2306 GCA_964641035.1 uncultured Halobacteriales archaeon
GACCGGCTGCGCCAGCGGTTCGGGTCGATGGCGCGCCTGGTCGCGGTCACGGAGGATGACTTGGCGGCCGTGGACGGCGTGGGCGTCAAGCGGGCGCAGGCGATCCGTACGGCGTTGCACGGGGACAGCGGGTCTGGGTCAGGGGTCGAGGCGGACGTCGCGGAGGGCCTTGCGTTGCAGGCCGGCGATGGTGCCGCTGGTTGAGAGCGGCTCGATCCGGACCGGGGTGCCGTCGGCGCCGGCCTCTTCGATGGTTTCGAGGAGCCGTGCGGCCGCCTTCTCATGGCCGCGCAGGCAGCGGAGGATGCCGTATTCTCCGTTGAAGCGTGTCAACCAGGGTTCGATGCTACGCAGGTCTTGGCGGTCGGCGGTGGATTGGATGGCTTGGATCATCTCGTCGCGGTCCGGGTGCGCATCCGTGGGCGCATGGACGCGGAACGCGACGTAGCGGTACCGGGGCCGCTTCGACGGTTTGGGGCGGCCTTCAGGATTTTGCGTCATAGCGGTCCTCGTGTCCGTTGGGGCAGCGGGCGCGCCCGCCACGCGTCTGGCTGTATCCGGCACCGCATTCGGTGCATTCGAGCGTCTCGACGAGACGGTCGAACCAGGCCTCCGCCGTCTCCGGTTCGTCCAGGTTGTCGCGCAGGCGTGCCACGTACCGTTGTTGTTGGGGAGTGACGGCGCGGGCCGCGAGGGATTCGATGTCGTAGTGGACGATCCGACGGCCGCCCGGGCCCATGCCCGCTGGTTTCAGCAGCGGCCCGATGGCGGCGCCGCCGACGGCGCCGCCGAGGTGTGCGGCGCGGGCGACCGAGTCGACGGCGCCGCCGAAGAGCAGGAGGCCTTCGAGGAGCATGAGCACGATGGCGGCGACGATGACGGGCACGCGCGGCAGTACGATGAAGATGAGCCACATTGGGATGCGGTCGTGGGGGTACATGGTGGCGAAGGCGCCGAGGATGCCGAAGACGGCGCCGGAGGCGCCGACGAGCGGGATGGCGAGAGCGGAGTCGCCGCGCGTGAGCCAGGTGTACGGCACGTGGAGGAGGACGGCGGTGACGGCGGTGAACAGGTAGATGCCGAGGAAACGGCCGCGGCCGACCCGGTCTTCGAACGCGAGGCCGACCATGATGAGGACGATCATGTTCGCCAGGATGTGCAGTGGGCTGGCGTGCAGGAAGGCGGCGGTGATGATCCGGAGCCAGCCGACGGGGTTGGCGGACGCGAGGTCCTCGGGTTTGAACGCCAGTTCGGTCAGGAGCGGCGTGCCGGTGATGTGGCCGAACGGCGCCCCGTATGCGAGTCCGGCGGCAATCGTGACGAAGAAGACGCCGAAGTTTGCGAGGACGAGGCCCTGGACGATGTAGAGTTTGCGCCACCAGAAGAAGCCGACGATTGCGCCGGCGACGAGGAGGGCCGCAATGCTGTAGCCGCTGACCATGTCACCGTCGTCCTTGGGCTGCCGCGGCGGCGAGTAGACCGGCGGCCGTTATGACGGTTCCGATGGCCAGGAGCATGTCGGGCGCCGGCACCACGAAGGCGGGGCTGGCGGCGGCGTCCCAGTCCGCGTCGAAGACCTCGGCGTAGAAGGCGGCGGCGTCCGGCGAACCGATGAGGACGCCGACCTCGCGGTTGCGGGCCACGCTGTTCAGGTTGCCGTTCATGCTTCCGAGGAAGACGGTGTCGTCGTCGACGACGAAGCCTTTGGCGTGGAGTACGCCGAACCGGTCGGGGCCCCACAGGCGAGCTTCGAACGCCGGCGTGCTTTGGCCGTTGACCCATGCGATGGTGTCTTCGTTGTCGCGTTCGCCCTCGACGAAGTGTCCGTCGAGGAGGATGCGGACGTGGACGCCGCGGTCTGCGGCGGCGGCCAACGCGGCGAGGTAGGCGTTGGGCCAGGTGGAACCGGCGGGGTCGCGCCAGTCGGGAGGCAGGTTGAGGTGGACGACCCGGATCTCCCGGTCGGCCGCGTGGATGGCTGCGACGATCGGGTCGTCGGGCTCGGCTGTGTGGTCCGGCGAGAGGACCGGCCGTACGGTGGCGGGGCCCGTCAAGTGGCGTGCGGGGTGGTCGACGCGTCCGGCGGGCTGGGTCGGTTGGAGCGGCGGCGCTTGGCCGCCTCCTGCGGGCCTTGTCCAGGGGGCGGCCCCGTACGCGCGGGCTTCGAAGTCGTCGTCGAACACGTCGGAAAGGGAGGCCGCGAAGGCGGGGTCGTCGATGACGACGCCCCAGCCTCGGTTTCCGTGGTCCACGTCGGTGGGGACGCCGGACGGGACGAGGTTCTCCGTCTGGATGAGGGCGCGCGC
>CAZXJU010000268.1:0-2293 GCA_964641035.1 uncultured Halobacteriales archaeon
GGTCCAGGATTTGCCGCCGTCGTGGGTGACGTAGATGCCGTCCCAGACGCAGTCGCCGGCGTCGACCGGGTTGTAGTCCTTTCCGGTGGCGACCATGTTGAGCGGGTCGGTGGGGTTGACGGCGACGGACAGTTCGTTGGCTTGGCGTTCGAGCGGGTCGACGGTGGCCCACAGGTTGCACACGCGGCCGTCGTCGGAAAGGACGCGTGGTGGCTGGGCGACCTCGTCCGGTTCGTAGCAGACGAGCGAGGCGCCCGTGGCCGCGTCGTCGCCGTCGGTCGTGTCGTCGTCTCCCGTGACGCAGCCGGCCAATCCGGCGGCCAGCATCAGAATCGTGAACATCCATGCGGCGGTCTTCATGTCGGTTTCCTCCTAGTACGGGGTCTCCGCGTCGGTCCGCTCCGGCAGTACCGGCAGGTCGAGGTGGCTCGGCATGTCGGGCGCCCAGTGGACCGTGATCGTATGGTCGCGCATCCCTTCGGGGGTGGCGCTGCTGGTGGCGCCCCAGCTTTCGAGTGTTAGCCGCAGCGTGTGGCCGTCTTGGACGACGTACTCGCGCGGTTGGAACGGCAGTGTGTACTGGATGATCTCACCGCTGGGCACTGGGTCGTACGTCTCGTAGGAGTCGCGCAACGCGGCATTGAGGCCTCCGTAGGCGATCCGGGTGGCCTCGCCGTACGTCGTGACATCGTAGAGTTGGGCGTAGAAGAGGGTGTTCTCGTCGTCGCCGTTGAGTTCGGCGTAGAAATCGAGGAACGCCTGGCCGCTCAGGTAGAGGTCGGATTCGAGCGGCTGGCTCTCGAAGGTGACCTGGGTGTCTCCGGTCGCGACGCGGTCCAGCGCCGGCTCGATGAGCGGCGTGACCCGGTCGGCGGTGTACGTGAAGGAGTCCGCCTTGGTGGGCGGGTCGAAGGCGAGCGCGGAGCCGCTACCGAGGTGCAGCGGCGTCCGTTCGGCGAGGTGCGTGGGGAACGCGTCGTCGGCGCGCCACGTGTCGAGGTTCGTGGTGACCTCGACGACGGGCCCGACCATGATGCCGGTGTCGATGCCCTTGAGGTGTTCGTCGAACCACGCCTGCTCGATGAGTTTCCAGTCGTCTCGCTGCGGGTTGCTGTGCGCCCACTGGCCGAAGATGCCCTTCTTGGGAACGTCCAGCTCGTTGAACCAGTTGAGAAGTTGCGCGGGCTTGACATTGCCGTCGGTGAAGCCTTGGGTGTAGAGGACGGCGGCCTGGACCTGGTCGACGCGGGCGCTGAGGTTCCGGTCCCAATAGTAGTCCGTGTAGGTCCCGTCGGGCTGGTAGGAGGCGGCGACGAGTTCGGCGGTGCCGCAGCCGCCGTTGACGGCGGCCTTGACCCAGTCGGCGCCGTGCTCGACGTTGACGGGTGCGACGGCGCCGATGCCTTGGTAGGCGGCGTTGGAGCCGTAGGATTCGCCGGTCGGGACGCCGCCGTAATGCCAGTCGAAGTACGGGTCGGTCAGGCCGGCGACGGCGACGATGGCCTTGAGGTGCGGCGGCGCCATGACGGCGGCCTCGAGGGGTGTGGTGCCGGGGTAGCTGACGCCGATCATGCCGACGTTGCCGTCGGACCAGTCCTGCTCGGCGACCCATTCGACGAGGTCGTACTGGTCCTGTTGTTCGTTGGGGCCCCAGACCTCGACGCAGCCTTCGCTTTCGCCGAAGCCGCGCACGTCGGCGACGACGTACGCGTAGCCGCGCGGCACGTAGTATTCGACCATGGACTGTTGCGGGAAGCCTTCTTCCGGGTAGACGCCGGGGATGCGCTCCAAGGCGTTGTAGGGGCTGGAGTGCATGATGGTGGGCCACGGCCCGTCGCCGTCGGGCAGGTGCACCTCGACGTAGAGCGTAATGCCGTCGATGGTGCTGGTCACGCGGTCGGTGACGAGCAGAAGGATGTCGTGGACGGGTTTCGTCAGCGTCGTCTCGTCGAGGGCGACGTAGGACGGGAAGGCGGGCGGGCCGACGACCTCGTCGTCGACGTTCGCCTCGGGGGAACCGTTGAGGCAGCCGGCGAGACCGGCGAGGAAAAACAACGTTGCGATGGCGGCGGCTCGCGACATCCTACGCGAGCAGGGCGCACGGCCGGCTTTAAACGTTATGGCGGCGGGGCTTCAGGAACGGGTCAGGAATCGACATCGACGACAATCCGGTCGTCGCCCTCGGGATGGACGTAGACCTCCGTTCCGGACTTCAGTTTCAGATGTTTGGCCAGACGTGCCGGAATCCGGATCACGAGGCTGTTGCCGGACTTGACGACCTTGAGCTTCTCGC
>CAZXJU010000269.1:0-2290 GCA_964641035.1 uncultured Halobacteriales archaeon
CAACCGTTCTGGACGGCCGCAAACGGCGGCAACCCGCAACCGATCGTCGGAAGCCACGGGACGCCGGTGGCGGGCCTGGCGCTGAGCCACGTCGGCCAACCGTTCTCGATGGTCGAGGACGCGCCCGAGTACGCGGACGACGCCCTGGTCGGCGTCGCCCCGTGCGCGTGGCTGGTCGACGTGCAGTTCTCCGACCTCGGCACCGACACGGAGTCGTTCGACCAGAACGTCATCCAGGCGTTCGAATGGGCAATCGAGCACAAGGACGACGACTGGGGCGACGACGACCCGTCCAACGACGGCATCGACATCATCACGATGAGTTGGAGTCCGTACGACCAGACCGACGGCACGGACCCGATCAGCCAGGTCGCCACGCGCGCCGTGGAGGCCGGCATCGTGGTACTCGGCTCGGCGGGCAACTCGGGCGGCGAGGAGATCCCCGACATCGGCACGCCGTCGGGCGCCGACGGGACGCTGGCGATCGCGAACATCTGGAACCAACGCACCGTCGACCGGTCCGACGACGAGTTGACGCCCTCGAGCACGTGGGGTCCGCGCACCGACGACGAGGACGACGACCCGTACGAGGAGCTGAAGCCCGATGTGGCCAGCCCCGGCGTCAGCGTGCGCGGCACGGGCGCCAGCGTCGCCGACGGACGCGAGTACGGCTACGTATGCCTGGGCCCGGACGACCCGGTGGCGCCGCCGCTGGCCTCGTGCGAGGTCTCCTTCGGCGGCACGTCGGCGGCCACGCCGATGACCGCCGGCGTCGTCGCACTGATGCTCCAAGTGAATCCGGACCTCACGCCGGCCGAGGTCAAGGAGATCCTCCATCAGACGGCTGAGCAGCACCCGGACGCGGAGCCCAGCGCGCCCGAGCTTTCGGCCAAGTGGAACCACCGGTACGGCTACGGGATGACCGACGCGTACAAGGCGGTCAAGATGGCGACGATGTGGCCCGGCATGGAATTGGGCAAGGATACCGACGCCGACGGCGTGCGGGACTTCTTGGATGAGGCGCCGCGTGACCCCCGCCGTTCGAACGTCACGGTGCCTTTCGGGAACCCGGCGCAGGCGCCCGGTCCGGTGGACTCCGACGGCGACATGGTGCCGGATATCCAGGATGCGGCGCCGTTCGACCCGCATGTCTCCACGGTCGGCGAGGCGGGGGACGCCCTCGACGAACCGGAGGTTCCGGCGCCCGGCGCGGCGCTCGTCATGGCGGTCCTTACGCTGACGGCCTTGCTGGCGCACCGGCGCCGGTAACCCGGCCAAAAAGGGATAACGGGTGCCCGGATTGGCGGCTCGATGACGAGCCACGGGGCCTCCCAGCAGGACTACGGCTGGGACGCGGTCCTCCACGACCCGTTCGTCCAGCAGAAGCTTCTGTTGGCGTTCGCGATCATCCTCCTTTCGATCGCCGTCGGGTACGTCGTGCGGTACTCGATGACGTGGTACGCCAAACGCGTCGCGACCCGGACGCGGTCGCCCGTCGACGATTTCATCATGGCCGCGGTCCACCCGCCGGCCGTCTTCATCGCGCTCACCGTCGGCTTCTGGTACGCGTTCCGGGAGGCCGCGTCCGTGTTGCCGCTCAAGTTCTTCGTACGGACGGAGATCTTCTTCTTCGTCATCATGGTCCTGCTCATCTCGTACACCGTCGGCCGCTTGATCCATGCGGCGCTCAAGTACGGGGCCGAAAGGAAACCCAATTTCCGGTCCGTTACGCACCTGGCGACGCGGATTGGGTACCTGCTTGCTTTCACCGTGGGGCTGTTGATCATGCTTCACGAGTTGGGCGTCGAGATCACGCCGATGTTGACCAGTCTCGGCATCGCCGGGCTCGCCGTGGCGTTGGCGCTCCAGGATACGTTGTCGAACCTGTTCGCGGGCCTGTGGATCCAATCCAGCCGCGTGGTCCGGCCCGGCGACTACGTCCGCATCGAGGACATCAACCAGGAAGGCTGGGTGGTCGACGTCAGCTGGCGGACGACCCGGCTGCGCACGCTGCTCAACAACGTCATCGCGATTCCCAACAACCGGCTCTCTGAATCGGTCGTCAGCAACTTCGAGATGCCGCAGTCGGAGCAGGCGGTGCGCGTCGAGGTCGGCGCGGCGTACGGGTCCGACCCCGACCATGTCGAGAAGGTCCTGGCCGGCGTCGGAAAGGAGGCGATGGAGAAGCTTCCGGCCGTGGTCAAGACGTTCGACCCACTGGTCCGGTTCGCCGGGTACGGCGACAGCTCCCTCAACTTCATGCTCATCATTCGCGTCAACCACTACGTGG
>CAZXJU010000270.1:0-2242 GCA_964641035.1 uncultured Halobacteriales archaeon
CGTTCGCCGAGGTCGGCGACGAGGAGTTGGTCGTGGCGGAGATCTCGGACGTGCCGGTCAAGGACGACGAGGACAACGTCGTGTTGACGACCGTCTACCAGGTCGAAGGAACCTCCTCGTTCACGTTCCAAGACGCGCAGGAGGCCCGGACGAACCCGTACGTGGCGAGCACGGTCGGCGACGGCGTGGCCGACGGATGGAAATGGTTCTACCGGCAGGTGCCGGAAGGCACCCCGAGCCAGGCGGATTGCGACGCCGGTCTCGTGCACGACCCGGTCGACCCGAACCTCTGGGATGAGGATCTGGACGAGGACGGATTGACGGTGCTCGAGGAGTACGAGCTGGGCACGAACCCGCTGTGCCGGTCGACGACCCTCACCGGCCTTCCGGACCGGTTGATGGCGCAGTTGGGCGGCGCGTTGGATCCCCGCAAGGCGAAGGCGTTCCTCGAGCAGCAGGCGGACACGGACGGCGACGGCTTGTTCGACTTCGAAGAGGTCCTCGGCGTCCGGTACGAGCATCTTGGCCAGACGTTGAGTACGGACCCCCAGAGCCCCGACGCCGACGGCGACGGCCTGCTGGACGGGCCGAACCTCGCCCTCGACGCGTCCGATGCCGAGGACGCCGAGTGGATCCGGTGGTTCCTCGATCTGGGGATCGCGTACCGGGAACGCGGCGGGACGTTCACCTTCCAAGGCGAGATCGACCATCGGACGCATCCGTTGAACGCCGACGACAGCGGCACCGCCGTGCCGGCCGGGTGGCTCGTGGCGCACGGCCTCAACCCGAAGCTGCCCGGCGGCGATTTCTCCGGTCATTACGTGTACGGGATGCCGGCGTGGTGGGACGCCGCCGTCTTCGGGCCCTGGTGGGGCGGGTTGCCGCCGTCGGCCGATGCGCAGTCTGCGGCGAACAATCCGGACCAGGACGACGACGGGCTTCGTGACCTCGACGGACCGGACGGGTACGAGGACCCGATGCCTGGAGCCAACTGGGAGAACGCGTGGCGCCCACTACCGTGGACGGACGGCTACCCGGCCTCCGTGGTCCCGGATGACGGGCCGCCCGTGCCCGGACAGGATCCTGCGGCGCCGACGGTCGAACCCGTGGTCGCCCGCGCGTTGGCCCAATCCTACGTGAACCCGCGCGCCGAGGGCAACGACTTCGTGTCGTACCCGCGCGCGGCGCTCGACGTGCCCGCAGACCGGACGCAGCCGTGCCTCGACTTCGACCGCGCGACTGGGCTTCGAGACGCGGACGGCGATTTCATCACGCGGCTCGTCAAGGGCGAGACCGCGTTCCTCGAGGGCCGCGTCCACCACTGCTCGACGGGCGATGGCTACCACGGCGTGACCGTGGAGGCGCGGATGGGGAACCCACCGCAGAGTTTCGGGTCCGCGTTCACCGAAAGCGACGGCTCGTTCCGCCTGCCTTTGACGATCGCCGCCGACCATGCGGTTGACATCCCGGCCGTCGGCCCGGCCGTCGTCCTGCGCGGAGAGACGTCTGGCCAGGTCAAGTGGACGTCGGACTCGTCCTCGGTTGCGCCCGGGTCGCCGCGGTTCCTCACGTTGCGTTCGTACGCGTCGCCGGCGACCGAACCGTTTACGGACGATCGGCCGGCGCTCGCGTCGCGGAGCCTGACGGAATCCTTCGCGGTCGAGGCGAGGTCGTCCTTGACGCTCAACCCGCCGACGGACGTCGTCACCGGCTCCCCGTTCTCCGTCGAGTTCCGGCTTGTGGACAGCGGCGGAGCGCCGCTTCAGGACGACGTCGTCGTCTCGTGGGGTGGAGCCGAGTACCGTGCGACCCCCGACTCGTCCGGCGGTGGCGAGATTGAACTTCCCGCATCCGATGGATTGTCCGGTGTCCAGACGGTCGAGGCGTGGAGCGACCCGACGGACGAGCGGCTCGAGTACGTGGAGCCGGCGTCGGCTGCCGCATCCATCACGTTGCGGCGGCCCGTCGACGTGTTCATCGACGAGATGCCCGCGTCGATGGACGCGGGAGGCGCGCTTCCTGTCACCGGGCGGGTCTTGTTTTCCAACGCCGGCGTCGCCGGGACCACGGTCACGGTGAACCTGACCAGCGGACTGGAGGGAATCGCCGAGGCGCAGGTCGTCACGGGGTCCGACGGTGTCTTCTCCGTCGTGCTTCCTGTGCCTGAGGCGCAGCCCAACGGGGAGTTCCTCGTGGTGGCGACGGCCCACGTGCTCTTCATGGTCCTCGAGATGTTCCTGTG
>CAZXJU010000271.1:0-2228 GCA_964641035.1 uncultured Halobacteriales archaeon
TGTCCTTTCCGTGGGCGCCGGCCTCCTTGCGGAAGCAGGGGCTGATGCCGGCGTATCGCATCGGCAGGTCGTCCTCCTCGATGATCTCGTCCCAATGGTACGCGGCCAGGGCGTGTTCGCTGGTGGCCACCAGGTAGAGGTCTTCGTCTTCGATGTGGTAGATGACGTCCTCGAAGTCGGCTAGGTCGACCGCGGCGGCCACGGCGTCCTTGCGCAGCATGTACGGCGGGTCCAGCAGCGTGAAGCCTTTGCGCCGCAACCGGTCCAGGGCGTACTGTTCCAACGCCCGCGCCAGGAGGACGCCTTCGTTCTTGAGGTAGAAGAAGCGGGCGCCCGCGGCGCGCGCGGCCCGGTCCAGGTCCGCGATGTCCAGGCTGGTCAGCAGGTCCACGTGGCTCTGCGCGGGGAAATCATGCTCGGCGGCCTTGCCGCGCGTGGAGACGACCTCGTTCTCCGAATCGTCCTGGCCCACGGGCACGGACTCGTGCATCAGGTTCGGGATCCGCCAGAGGATCTCGTCGCGTGCCGCCTCGGCCTCCTCCGCCTTCGTCTCCAACTGCTCGATCTTGGCGTTGACGTCCTTCATCGTCGCGATGATGTCCGAGGCGTCCTCGCCGGCCTTCTTCTTCTGGGCGATCTGCTCGGCGGCCTGGTTGCGTTCGTGGCGCAACCGGTCGACGTCCTGGCGGGCGGACCGCCACGCCTCGTCCGCCTGGATGACGTCGTCGACGACGTCGGTCTCCATGGCCCGCTTCTCGAGGTCCTTGCGGACCCGGTCGGGTTCTTCGCGGAAGAGACGGATGTCCAGCATTCGGTCCCCGATTCACCCCGCGTCCAAAACGTCTTCGGAGACGCCGAGGGCGGCCAAGACGTCGTCCACGGCCCGTCGGAGTCCTGCGACGTCCTCGGCCCGGCACTCCACGATGACGACGGCGCCTTCCTGCCGGGTCGTGGCGTAGGCGTCGTCGTCGGCCTTCAGGCCGGCGAGGACCGCGTCGGCGGCGGCTTCGTCGTCGAACCGGATCCGCAGCGTCGCGGTCGCGTCCCGGGTCATGCCGCCTCCTTGATGGTGCGCGACAATGCGTCGGCCAGGGCGTGGGCGAACGCGTCGTACGCCTCGGCCGGTACGCGTCCGCCGGCGGCCACCGCGTGTCCACCTGCCTGGCCTTTGACGCCGGAGGCGGCTCGCGAGAGCAGCGATCCCAGGTCGAGGCCGGCGGCGACGAGGGCGTGCGTGCCCCGTGCGGAGAAGACGACACTGCCGTCGGCTTCGGCTTCCAGCACGAACGGCTTGTCGCCGGGCACCACGCGCCCGATGGCGCTGCTGCTCACGGCGCCCAGGAGGCCTGGGTCTTCGATGCGTGCCACCCGGTACGCGCCTTCGTCGCGGACCGTCCCGTGGATGCGTTCGTAGGCTTGGTGTACGGCCTTGGAGAACCGTTCTTCCAGATTGTCGAGTTCGGCGACGGCCGCCGTGTCGCCGAGCAGCCAGGCCAGGCCGACGCCGGGTTCGCCGAGCCGGGCGGCGGCTTCGAGGCGGCCGGCGGCGCGCGACAGGGTGGCCCCGCCGAGTGTGGACGACGTGAAGGTGCGCCGCAAGAGCGCACGTACTTGCTCCGGCCCGTCGCCGGCGGCGAGGCCGCGCACGGTCAGCGTGCTGGCGACGCGTTGGCGTTCTTCGTCGGAGAGTTCGGACGGACGCGCCTTACCAGGCACGCCCAGCGATTCGACCGTCAACGGCGGCGTCCCGTCGAGGACGCTTTGCAACCGGGCCGGCGGCCATCGGAGCAGGTCCTCGATCGGTTCGTCGTCCACGGCCAGTTCCGTCGCCGGTTCGAGATGGCCGCCTTCCAGCGCCTGCTGGACGACCGTCTCGTTCCAAGCGCGGAACTCGGGGTCGTGTTGGCGGTCGGCGACGGCGCCCGTTAGGGCGGTCGGCGCGAGATCCCAGTTCGCGTCGTCTGTGGCCACCGCGAGGGCGAATGCCGTGGTGGCGGCGCACGCGTCGCGTGCGCCGTCGAGGCCTTCGTGCCACGGGTTGAGGTGCGCCCAGCCGGGGCCCGGTTCTGCGTCGCCGGGCGGGTGGTGGTCGACGACCAGGCCGCGGTCGGCGGCGTCGGCGAGCGTGTCGAGCTGGTCGGCGCCCATGTCGACCAGAAGGAGCGGGTCCTCGGGGTCGCGTTCGAGGGATTCGAAGAATTCGGCGTCGCGGCGCCACGTGAACGTGA
>CAZXJU010000272.1:0-2225 GCA_964641035.1 uncultured Halobacteriales archaeon
CTTGGACGAGAACTACGCGTGCTAGGGTGTCTCACGACTTTTGTCCCAAGGCCGGGGCGGAAACGGCTGCGTTTCGCGAGGCACGTTCACTCAACCCCCCGGAAACGGCTTGATATGGAATCGTCTAGGGGTTTTGGGCCGTGCGAAAAGCCTCGGCACGGCCTGCCCGGGTGACTGAGCTCGGCGAAAGCGCCGGCCTCAGAAGCCGGTCGTGTGCCAACACGTCGGGGGTTCAAATCCCTCCCCGGGCGTTTCTACTTTTCGGGGCAGCCCACGCCTTACCGACTCGCCTTGAGCTCGAGCGTGACGTCGACGGCGTCGACGGAATGGGTGAGCATGCCGAGGCTCAACCGGTCGGCGAACGGGGCGTACTTGACGAGGGTCTTCTCGTCGAGGCCGCCGCTGACCTCGATGCGGACCGCCGGGTCGACGTCGCGCGCGGTCTTCGCGATCCGGCGGGCGGCCGCGGGCGTCTGGTTGTCGATGAGGATCCAGTCGACGCCGGCCTCGGCGGCGGTGCGAGCATCGTCGACGGATTCGACCTCGACCTCCACAGGCACGCCTTTCGCCTTCCGCGTCACGCGGCCGATGGCCGCGCCCAGATCGTCGACGAGTGCGCGGTGGTTGTCCTTTACGAGGACCGCGTCGTAGAGTCCGAACCGGTGCGGCTCGCCGCCGCCGTGCCGGATGGCCTCCTTCTCGTATGCGCGGAACCCCGGCGTCGTCTTGCGGGTGCCGGCCACGCGGCACTTTGGATTGACCTTGGCGACCTTCTCTTGGAGCCGCCGGGTGGTCGTGGCGATCGCGCACATGCGCCCGAGGATGTTGAGGATGACGCGTTCGGCGGCCAGGACGCCGCGGGCCGGGCCGTGGAATTTGAGCAGGCTGTGGTTCTTCGGGACCTTGTGGCCGTCGGTGGCGTGGCTGGTGACCCGGACCTTCTTCTCCCGCAGCATCGCCACCGCGTGGCCGACGCCGCTGGCGACGACCGGCTCGCGCGCGAACACGCGGCCCTCCACGCGTTTTCCGGGCTTGTCGAAAAACCATTTCGTGGTCAGGTCGCCGCGTGGCCCCAGGTCCTCGTACCAGAAGGCCTTGTAGCGGCTGACCATCCTATCGTCTCCGAGGCCCCACCGCGGCCAAGACGCCGACGAGGGCGACAAGGACAATGGGGACGCCGGGTCCGGGCGTGACGACGCGTTGCGGGTTCTCCCGGGCGGGGATGGTCGGCGCGTCCTCCGTGTTCACCGGAAGGCCGGCGTCGACGGTGATGTTGTAGGTGGCGCCGGCCAGGCGGGCGACCCCGGGGTCGATGCGCTCCTGGTCTAGGTATTCGGGATGCTCGATCGCACGGATGCTCACGACGTTGTCGCCGTGCTGCCAGCCGGGGAACCGGGGATTCGTGTACCAGTGCGGCGGCAGCTGGTCCGGGTCGTACACCATGTTGTTCCACGTGGTCTCCGGGTGGTCCGGGTCTCCCATGGTGTATTGGATCGCGCGGATGTTGGTGCCGAAGGCCCGTGCGGGCTCGACGATGAGGCGGTCGGTCGCCTCGTCGAAGTTCGGCGTGCCGGACCCGCCAGGCAGCAGCACTTGGAACGGTTCGCCGACGCGTACGGTGCCGTTGGTCTCCTGCAGTTGGCCGGTGGTGTCGGCGGCCTGGACGAACCAGGCGTAGTCGCCGGTGTCGCCGTCGAAGGTGTAGCTGTAGCGGCCGTCGCCGAGGTCCTGCCAGTCGACGCGGCACGCCTCCTGCGCCGCGGCGTCCAAGGACGCGTACGTGGGTGGCGGGTCGTCGGTGTACGGGTGCAGGCAGAAGAGAACCGACGCCTCGTCGAGGTCCCGGTTGTCGCGCACCAGCGCCTCGAACTGGATCGGAAAGCCTTCGTCTTGGACCTGGGGTGCGGCGGCCACGTCGATGGCCGGCGCCGCCGAATCGGAGAACGGCGGGTTGACCGCGAGAAGCATGAATCCGAGCCAGAAGACGAAGTAGAGGACGTACGTACCGAACCACTCCTTCTTGCCCCAATGGCCGATGTCGATCTTGAGCGCCTTGTAGACGGGCTTCACGAGGACCGCCGGGATCATGGCGACCAGGAAAAGCGGGAAGAAGTCGAGGCCGGTGGCGCGCCACAACAGGAAGGTGGCGATCGCGACGACGATGGTGAAACCGAAGAGGATGGCGGTCGTCTTGAAGCTGATGAGCTCCTTCCGGACGTACTCGT
>CAZXJU010000273.1:0-2191 GCA_964641035.1 uncultured Halobacteriales archaeon
GTCCTCGGGCATCGACGGCCGGCCAAACCGGGCGTCGGCTTAAAAGACTGCGATGAACGGCGAAGCCTTGAAGGCCCCGCGTCGCGTCCGCTTCCTGTATGCGGTCGAAGGCGGCGGTCCTGCTTCTCCTTCTCGTGGCCGGAATCCTGGCCGGCTGCGTACAACCGGCGGACGAGCCGGACGGCGAGGAAACCGACGGAGAGGCGGACGACGCCACCCGCGACATCCTCGAGACGTACCAGTGGCGGACCGGCCGCGAGGCTCCGACGTCGCGCACGGAGGTCGCCTCGGCCGCCGTCGGCGCCGAGATCTACGTCATCGGCGGCTTCGAGGCCACAGGGCAGGACGTCGCCACCGTGGAGGTCTACAACGCCAGCCAGGACCGGTGGCGGGCCGCGGCCGACTACCCGGTTCCGGTGCACCACACGGCCGCGGTCTCCTTTGACGGTTCCCTCTACGTGTTCGGCGGCTACACGACCCGACAATTCCTCCCCACGAGCCTCGCGTTCCGCTTCGACCCGGCCGACGACGAATGGCAGTCGATCGAGATGCTCCCCGCGGCCCGCGGTGCGCACGCCGGCGTCGTCATCGACGGCGTCGCCTTCATTGTCGGCGGTGTTGGTGCCGGCGGCGCGCTGGTCGCGCCCGTCCACGCGTACGATTTCGCAGCGGGAACCTGGTCGACCCGCGCCGACATCCCGACCCCGCGCGAACACTTGGCGGCCGCCAGCGTGAACGGCACGCTCTATGCGGCCGGTGGCCGCCAAGGCGGGTTCGCCACGAACATGGCGACGCTGGAGGCGTACGACCCGGCCGCCGACGAATGGACGACGGACCTGACGCCGATGCCGACGGCGCGCGGCGGCATCGCGGGCGCGAGCTTCCTCGACCACGTCATCGTCGTCGGCGGCGAAGGCGACCAGGGGACGTTCGAAGAGACCGAGGCGTACGACCCGGCAAGCGACGAATGGGTCACGCTCGAGGCGATGGCGGAGGCGCGTCACGGCTTGGGGGCCACGCCGACGTTGGGCCGGCTCTACGTGATGCTCGGCGGGCCGGAGCCGGGCCTCACCGTCAGCGGCACCGTACAATACCTCGGCCTGTGACCGACGTCACTCGTCGGCGGACACCTTGTCCTTCTTCTTGCGGGTGTCCCGGATCACCAGTACCGGGCACGGCGCGTGCCGGACCACGTTCTCGGCGACCGAACCGAGGAGGATCCGTCCGAGGCCGCGCCGGCCGTGCGTGGCCACCACGATGAGGTCTTTGGCGGTCGCCTCCTGGCACAGTTCTTCGGCCGGACGGCCCTCCTTGACGAGCCCGATGACCTCGACGGCGTCGCGTTCGCCGCGTTGCCGGATCTCTTCGAGGACCTTCTGGGCCTCCTCGTTGAGGATCTTCGTCATGTCCGCCACGAGGCCTTCGGGCGGGAACCCTTGGAAGTGGACGGGGTCCACGACGTACATCGCGACGATCGGGATGTCCAACAGTTTTGCCAGGCTGAACGCCTTGGACACGGCGACCTCGGCGTGTTCCGACCCGTCGGTCCCGACCACGATCCGTTCGAACTCCTCCATCGATGGCCCCGGCGAGGCAACGAGGCCCCCGGGTTTAACGTTTGGCGGCCACGAGGCTTTTTGCGCCGGTCCCGGATGCGGCGCCCATGACCGGGACGTACGTGCTGGCGCTGGACCAGGGCACGACGGGCACCACGGCGATCGTCTTCGACGAGGCGGGCCGGCCCGCCGGCAAAGGGTACTCCGAGTTCGAGCAGCACTACCCGGAGCCGGGACGCGTCGAACATGACGCGGAGGAGATCTGGACGACGACGCGGAAGGTTTCACGACGCGCCCTCAAGGAGGCGGGGGTCGAGGCGAAGGAGCTGGCGGCGCTCGGGATCACGAACCAGCGGGAGACGCTGGTGGCGTGGGACGCGAAGACGCGCAAGCCGCTCGAGCGCGCCATCGTCTGGCAGGACCGACGCACCGCCGCCTTGTGCCGAGAGTTGAAGGACGCCGGCGAGGAGAAGCGGGTGCGGGCCAAGACGGGGCTCCTGTTGGACCCGTACTTCAGCGGGACGAAGCTGCGGTGGCTTGTGGAGAACTCGAAGCGGGTGCAGAAGGCGCGCAAGGCGGGCCGGCTGCGGTTCGGGACGATCGACACGTGGCTCATCGAACGTCTCACCGGGGGC
>CAZXJU010000274.1:0-2185 GCA_964641035.1 uncultured Halobacteriales archaeon
GATTGGTCATTTGCAGGAATCGAATATTCTCGGAAATCCATAAGCATCCGGTTGAGCTTCATGTCGGGGCCAGGATTTAGCGCAGAAGGTCACGAAACTGTCCGGAATGGGCTCCTGGCGGGATTCTGGCTTGAATTTAGACCTAAATCGGGCGCTCGACTATGGTTGCGGGCAACAAAATTGCTGGCTGGGCAATGCGAAACTTGCGGCACGCGCGGTTACAGCGTAGGTTACAACGTCTTCGGCCAGTAGTCTTCGGGCTTGTTCAGATCTCATCGTGGCGCCGCACGGCGTCTTGCCGGGTGGGGTCTCCGACGGCTTGCGCATCGTCGTCATCCCAACCATCCTCCTCGTGTCGCTACCGGTTTCGACGACGTCGGTCGTCCGGGCGAATGGAGTGGAGTCGTGTTCAATCATTCGCTGAGACCTGCCCGAAGTCCCAGCGCATCAAGTCGGTGCGCCTCTTCGTTTTAGCCCGTCACGTGTCGTGCCGCCTGTGCCAGACTGCCGCGGCCGCCAGCGCAGCTAAAGCAATCGACGCCGCGACGAATGGAATCGGTTGGCCGGACAGTGTGTTGGTCGGCGGATCAGCCACGGGCGTCGTCGGGTTCAGCACCGGTGCCCCTTTGACGGCGACGACCGTCAGGCCCGATTCGTTGCTGGGCATCGGGTCGAAGTACGGCATGACGGATGCGCGTACCTCGCTATTCGAGTAATAGTAGTGGCCGCTCAGGATGGGTCGGCCGTCGGCGAACGTGTCCATTTCGCCGATGGTCGCCAACGGGTGGCCGCGGACATTGGACGTCTTGAAGGGTGGGCCATACGTGTTGCCGCCGTCGACGGATTCGGCCATGTACGAGGTCAATTGGCCGGTGCGGGGACCCAGGGCCGTGTAATCGATTACGCACAACCAGACTCGGAGCCCCCGGACGTCAATCAGGACATTGTTGACGAAGTGTGACTCGGGGATGAGTCGGTCCGCGTCCGTGCCGCTGACTTGTGTGAACATGACGCCCGCGTCACCGGGCGGCAAGCGGACGTAGTATCCTCGTTTCAGGTCGCGATGGGTCGTATTGTACGGCATCGGTTCGAGGTCCTCGGCCGACAGGGCCGACTGGATTCCCATGTGGAGCGTACCCGTGGCGTCCATTCGGATGTCCGAGTCAATCATCAACGAGGCGTTGTGCTCCGGGGCGCGCACCGTCGTAGGTTCCGCGGCGACGTCGTTTCCGACGCCGCGGGCGATGCGCATCACGAGCTCGCCGGCGTCGGCGCGCGTTAGCCAGGCTACGGCCCAGCCGCTGGTCGTGGATGCGGCCGACCGGATTCGAAGGATGCCGTCGCCGGCCAAGCCCGGGTCATCAAAGAAGTGGATAAGGTGTGCGTTCTCGCCGGGGACGACGTGCCATACGTGGACGCCGGCCGACCGTTGCGTCTCGTTTAACGAGGTGTGGGTGCCGGCCACGAGGAGGCCGCCTTGTGGATGCGCCGCAATCGTCAGGGCGCCTTCGATCCGGGTGTCGGACGCCAGTGGCGCATCATGCGTGATGTTCTGCGTTTCCGGGTCGTAGATTGCGTACCGCGTCGGACCGTCCCGCGCAAATCCGGCGTCGCCGGTGCGTGGCCATTCGTTGTAGACGAAGGCCACGCGGTCGTCCGGCAGGAGGGTCCACGAGTACGAATGCAGCGAACCTGTCGCGTTACTGCTCACGTTGGCCGGGCGAGAAAAGGTATGGCCGCCGTCGTGGGAAGCGGCGACTCGAAGGAGGCCCATGGGAGCGAAGTAGTCGGGGTCGGGCGGGAAATCAACCCAGGCGACCACGACGAGGCCGCTGGAGGTCACGACCACCCTGCCTGGGGTGCCGCCGTGGTAGTCTCGGTCTACCGGGTAGCCTTCGAAGACGTGGTCGCTTCCATTCGCGACCGGCGTCAGCGGCAGCGTCTGATTCGTCGCAATCGTCGGGAGGTCTGCGATGGCAGAGCCGTTGGGCAGATCGATGTGGGGCGCGATCTTTGGGATGGCCACATCGTCGGGGATGGCGGATACGTTGAACCGGGTGACCGGCCGGATGTCCTTGACTTGGATCTCGGCTTCCGTGTCGGCCTCCAATCGGAGGGGGATGACTCGGTCGACGACGGGGCCTCCCAGCGGATCGTCGTGGTGGACGAGGAGAGTCACCTTGGA
>CAZXJU010000275.1:0-2178 GCA_964641035.1 uncultured Halobacteriales archaeon
GTTCACCATGTCCACGGCCGACCTGGCGGTCCGCCCGGTGGTCGACCGTTTGTGGGCCCGGCAGACGGCGGCCACCTTGGAGCGGGCGATCGCCCGGACAAACGACCCGACCGAATCGGCGGCATTGGAGGCCGAGCTGCTGCTGCACGGACTGGCGCACCAGATCGAGACCACGAAGACGTCGTGGCTCGTTGTGGAGGAAGACCTCGTCGACGAGGTCTTGTCCGAACTGCCGCCACAGGACCTGACGGCCGAAGGGGCCGCGGACTTCTACCGGCTGGTGTACGACACCGGTACTGGGACGGGGACGCCGACGGCGCCCACAAGCCCCACGCCGAGCCTGCCGGACCGCGACGTCGACGCGACCGGTTCCGCGCGGTCCCCGGCACCGGCCGCCGTCGTCGTCCTTGCCGGGGCCGCCGTCGTGGCGGCCGTTCTCGCCCGGCGGTCGCGCCCGTAGGCGGCGACCGACAGGTGTGGGGGACGGTGCGAGGGCCGTGACGACGGCCGGGTTTCACGAAAACGCGCAGACCGACCCTTCTTATCGCTGGACGGCGCGTCCCCGCTTGGCGGCTGTGGCCGCCTACCAGGGTGGTCTGGGTGAAAGGCATTGGAACGTTCGTCGTTGTAGCTACGTTGTTGACCGTACCGCTGGTGGGCATCGGCGCCGCGCAATCCGGGGATGACCCGTTGGCCGGGCTGAAGAACGCTTGCGTTCAAAGTGGAAACGACAACCCGTGCGAAAAGGCGGGGGTCATCCAGAACCAGACGGTCGAGGATGGCGAGACCAAGACCTATGAGGACGGCGAATTCACCGCCGAGGGCACCGTCGTCGTCGAGGACGGCGGCACCGTCATCGTGGACGACGCAACGATCACGTTCAAGGACAGCAGCGACGGCTTCATCGTCAAATCCGGCGGCACGCTCCAGATCACCGACAGCACCTTCCAGGAGGACGACGCAGGCTCCGACTATGGGATCGACGCCCAGGCCGGTTCGACTCTGATCTTGACGACGTCGACCATCTTGGGCGGAAGCGGCGTCGACTTGGCCACCAGCGACGCCGAGGTCTCGGCCAACCGGTTCGAGGAGATCCCGTTGGCGTTGCACCTTCTAGAGGTCACGGTGAACATTACGGGCAACCACTTCGTGAACAACAACGTCGCCGTCAACGAGACCGGCGGCGCGCCCACTTTGTATCAGAACCTCTTCGAGGGCGGCCAGATTTGCGTCCGGAACTGGCGGACGAACCCGAACATCACCGCGAACACGTTCCGTGGCTGCCACGTCGGCATCTTCCACGAGCAGAGCCACAGCGACATCCTCGACAACGACATGGAGGACGAGATCGAGCCGCCCGGCGCCGGCATCTGGGTCTTCGACACCGAGTCGCCGCGCATCGAGGGCAACCGGATCGCCAAGTACGGCGTCGGCATCCTCGTCCAAGACGCGCGCGCCTTCGTGCGAGAAAACACGTTGACGCAAAACGTAGCCGCGGGCGTGAGCGTGTTGCGGAACTCCGCCCCGATGGACATCACCGACAACCACATCTTCGGAAACGGCGGGGAGGGCATCCTGCTCGAGGACACCGACGATATCGAGATCTCCGGCAACAACATCCATGACAACGGCGGCGTGGGGGCGTTCCTAATCGAATCATTCGGGGCCGAGTTGCGCGGCAACTCGTTCTCGAACCATACGGTGCAGCTGAACCTGACCGGCGGAGACCCGTTGGTCATGGCCAACCAGTTCACAGGTGGCGAGTTCTGCATGCGCAACTGGCAGACGAACCCGAACATCACCGGCAACACCTTCCGCGGATGCCACGTCGGCATCTTCCACGAGCAGAGCCACAGCGACATCCTCGACAACGACATGGAGGACGAGATCGAGCCGCCCGGCGCCGGCATCTACGTCTTGGATACCGAGTCGCCGCGCATCGAGGGCAACCGGATCGCCAAGTACGGCGTGGGCGTCCTCGTGGAGGACGCGCGCGCCTTCGTCCGCGGCAACACGATGACGGAGAACGTGGGGGCCGGTGTGGGCGTGTTGCGAAACTCCGCCCCGATGGACATCACGGACAACCACATCTTCGCCAACGGCGGTGAAGGGATCTTCCTGAAGGACACGCACGACGTCGAGATCTCCGGAAACGACATCCACGACAACGGGGGCCTG
>CAZXJU010000276.1:0-2170 GCA_964641035.1 uncultured Halobacteriales archaeon
CGACCCTTGGTGGTCTGGAATACGGTATCGGCCAGGCTTGAATCTTCGGCCACCCCGGCCATGCGCAGCATGTCTTCTTCGTGCTCTTCGTCCAGTACCGCCATGGCGTCGTCGATGGTGATCACCCCGACCAGGCGGCCGTTCTCGTCGACCACCAGCAACTGGTTGATGTCCAGGGAACGCAGCCGGTGCTCCACCTGGTCCAGGTCGGCGTCCTCGCCGACGACCTCCAGCTCCCGCGTCATCGCCTTCTCCATCGGCTGGGACGCGATCGATTCGTCGGCGGCCGCCGCACGCAACAGGTCGGTGCGGGACAACACGCCGATCACCTTGCCCTTCTTGTCGACGACCGGCAGGGCGCGCGCCCGCAGCTTGATCATGCTGTCGGCGGCCGCCACCGGGTCCGTATCCGGGTCCAGCCGGGCCGGCATGTCCATGACCTTCTCGATCTTCGTGTCCGGCGGAAGCCGGCCACGCCGCACGATGCCCTCATGCGTGACCCACCCCTTCAGGGTGGCCTTGTCCATGACCGGCACCTCATGGATGCCGTGCTTGCGCATGGTCGCCAGTGCCTTCCGGACCGTCGACCCGGGGGCCACGGAGACCACGTCCTCTGTCATCAGCTGGCGTACGGAAGAAAACCCCTCCGGCATGGGAGTGACCATCCCTGAAATACCGCCCCGGCCCCCTATAAGGCTTCGGAGGAACCGTTTATTAGCCGCGGGCGGAATCGGCAGAGCCGATGGCATTGCTGGGTGGCTTGATCGGGAAAATCGTGGGGTTGGCTGTCGCGCTGGTCCTCCTCGTCCTCGTCGTCGGGACGGCGATGTACGCGTCCGACTACGGCGCCGAGGCGAACGTGACCGGAAAGGACTGCAACGCGAACCCCCCGACCGTCGACGTCAAGACGAAGCTGTTCGGCGTCAAACGCACGGTGGACGTCGAACGCCAGCAGTGCTTCATCATCGAGCAGGGCAACTTCGTCGTCTTCCGCATCCGGAGCGCGCACACCACGATCTACGAGTTCGAAGGCGGAAAATGCATCTACGACACCAAGACCGGACCCGCGTGCGGTACCCAATCCCTCAGCGGCTTCGTAAGCTGACTTGTCACCCATTTCGTTGACAAGTCAACAAGATTCTTTAGGCGGCGGGCCTTCCGCCCTCCCGTGCTCCGCGAGTTCGTCTTCAAGACCCGCGCCGACGCGAACCCGTTGTGCGCCTTCACACGCGACGAGCCGGACCGCTGGATCGTCATCCACCTGTTCCGACCGGCGGCCCGCGAGGCCGGCAGCCGCGCACTTTTCCTCATCCACGCACCCCGCCAGGACACCGACCGCTTCCTGACCGGCGCCTTCGCCAAACGCTACGGGACCTTCGAGCGCCTCCACCAAGAAGGCGATGTCACCAGCGTCGAGGTCTCCAACTACGCCATGCCCGCCTACCGCGGCATGGACCCCGTCCAGATGGCGATCCGCTTCCTGGGCCCCGACGTCGTCTTCCAACCGATCCTCGTCCATGCCGGCTACATCCACGTGAAGGTCGTCGCCGTCCAACGCAGCGGCCGCCCCTTCAAGGAACTCACCGACCGCCTCACCAGCGCCACCGACCCCAGCGAGTTCCGACTCATCCACCAAGGCGAATGGGACCCCCGCACCCGACTGGTGCCACGCGACGACGCGCTGACCGACCGCCAACGCGAGACCCTCCGAATGGCGATCGACCTTGGCTACTACGACAGCCCGCGCCGGTGCACGCTCGAGGACCTCGCGGACGCCTTCGGCGTCTCGAAGGCCGCCGTCCACAAGCACCTCCAAGCCGCCGAGGGCAAGGTCCTCAAAAACCGACCTTTATAAGGGGGCTCCGAGTCCCAGCGGACGGGCCGAACCCGACGACACACCCTTTACCGGGACAATCGTTAGACGTTCGTCTGAACGCCTTTATTAGGGGCGGACAACCGCATTATGGATAGAGCGAGACGATCCCTATGAGCACAACTTCGCGCATCTCCTTGAGCAAGACCCTTGGCCTCGTGATGGCCCTCCTGCTCGTCCTGGCCACGTCCGCCGTCGTGGCCGGCCAGAACGGGCCGCCTGCGACGGTACCACCCAACCAAGGCGACGACCGCCCCGGCGGCAACGAGACCGCAGGAGGCAACGAGACCGGACCGG
>CAZXJU010000277.1:0-2160 GCA_964641035.1 uncultured Halobacteriales archaeon
ACTCGCGCGCGATGTACTGCATGGCGGTCTGCCATGACTCCGTGTCGTCGGCCGTCGGTGCGAGGTACACGTGGATTCCCTGCTGGTAGAGCGCTTGGCGTGCCATGGGCATGAAGTTGTTCCAGCAGACCAGCCCGCCGAAGCGGACGCCGTCGACTTCGAAGGCGCGCAGCGTCTTGCCGTCGCCGTAGCCGTATACGGTCCGCTCATGGTGCGTCGGCACCAGTTTCCGGTGCTTTCCTAGAAACGCCCCGTCCGGGCCGACGACGGCCAGCGAATTGTAAAGCGTGCCCGGCGTCGTCGCGTCGCGTTCGGTGACGCCCAAGACGACGGTGGCGGCCGCGTCGGCGGCGGCTTCGCGGACCGGTCCAAGATCGTCGGGCAGGTGCAGGCTGTTTTGCGCCAATCGGGTGTAGGCCGCCTTGTGCGCCGCGTCCTCGAACCGCGCGCTGTGCGCCCATTGCGCGTACCCGGGCACGAAGGCCTCGGGGAAGACGATGAGGTCGGCCCCGGCATCGGCGGCCTGCCCGATCAGCTTGGATGCCTTGTCGAGGGTGGCCGGCGCGTCGAGGATGATGGGTTCGGCTTGGACGGCGGCCGCGCGGATCGTGGTCATGGTGGGGCGATACGTGGCGGCGGCCTTACGATTTGCCCCCTCTCGAAACGACCTCGGGGCACGCTCGTGGCCGACGGACCGCCGCGAAGCGATCCGGGGAAGAAGGGCCGCCCGGACCGGCAAACTGGTAAGAGAATGCAAGCCCGGGAGACCCATAGACGGAACATCAGACCGCCCCGAAGAACGTTCCGGCGCGTCCCGGTCGGCGCCTGGCCGGTACGAGCGTCCGCCAGTCTCGCCTGGGTCCTCTTCGCCGCCATGCTCGTGCAGGCGAAGGCGGGCCCCACCGAACACGTCGCCGCGTCGAAGCCTTAAATAGACGGGGCGGTTTGTGCGGCCCACTTCCACCTCAGCGGGGTGGGGTAGCCAGGAAATCCCGACGGGCTCATAACCCGTAGATCAGTGGTTCAAATCCACTCCCCGCTATCACGGATTCCAGGTATCGGACCTGGATATGAAGCCGAAAGGCTTACGGGGGTTTCGGTTCAGTGGTTGGTGGCTTCCGGAGGGAAAAATCCGGGTTCCACGGCCTCCGAGGCTCCGTTCTGGGCCGGGGCGGGGACGCCGCCGTCGGCCTCGTCGGGCGTTCGGAGGGTGCCGGGCAGTAGGTCGCGGCGCTCCAATCGATCCTCCAGCAACGGCTGGTTGTAGTGTTCGTTGTAGATCTTGGGCGTGATGCCCAGTTGGAGCCACGCGTACTTCGGGTTCTCGCGGCCGATGATGGTCGCCACGCTCTTGCGAATCACGTGGGTACTCACCTTCTTTTTGACGTCCGCGCGCGCCGCGACGGCCTTCAGGGACTCGTTGACCCATTGGGCCGTCAGGTGGCCGCCGCGCTGGTTCACGAACACGGGGGTTTCGTCCCCGCGCCACGCCTCGGTCGCCCGTAGGCGGGCGAACCAGTCGCGCAGTTGCGCGGTGGCCTCGTCGTTGAGCAGGGCCGTGTGCTCCGGCACGTTCTTCATGTGCCGAAGCCGCATGGTATTGCGGTCCAAGTCCACGTCGCAGACGCGGAGATTGCCGCGGACCAGGCTGCCGATGCGGGCGCCTGTTGCCCAGGCGACCTCGAAATACGTCCGGAACGCGTGCCGGTAGTGTTCCGAGTTGAACCCGTGCCGTCCGATCGCTTCTCGGATCGCGTCGGCGTCCGCTTCCGTCAAGTGTTCGACTTGGCGGACTTCCTGCTTGAAGCCTCGCATGAGGAGGCCCTTGCCCGGCTTTCCTTTCTCGCCGAAGACGGCGCGTACCGTGGCGTTCCATCCGCTGGCGATGTGGCCGGCGTAGGATACGCTGATTTCGTCCTCGGCAACTCGGTGGCGCAAGTACTCGCGATACAGCGCGATGTCCTCCGGCCCTAGGTTGCTGAAGTCCTTGCCGCGCGCCCGGAAGTCTTTCAGGATGCGCGTCAGCACCACGCGGCGCTGGCGCAAGGTCACGGGACGAAGGTCCTTCGCGTGGTCCAACGCCTTGGCCAACCGGTCGACCGCCGTCTCTGGGTCCTGCCCTCGGAACGAGGACCGGTCCAGGATGGCGGCGGTCTCCTC
>CAZXJU010000278.1:0-2116 GCA_964641035.1 uncultured Halobacteriales archaeon
TTCAAACGCGGGCCGCTCTTGGGCGACCCGAGACCCATGGACCTCAAGCCTTCCGACGAGCACGAGATCATCCGACGTACGGCACGCGAATTCGTCGACACCCATGTCCGGCCGCACGTGGCCGAGTGGGAGCAGAAGGGCGACATCCCGGACTCCGTCTTCCGCGAGATGGCCAAGCTCGGCTTCCTCGGTGCGCCCGTCCCCGAGGAGTACGGCGGCGCGGGCCTCGACGGGATCGGCTATGCGATCCTCACCGAGGAGATCGCCAAGGGATGCTCGAGCCTGCGCACGGCGATGAGCGTCCAATCGTCGTTGGCCGGCATGACGCTCTTTAAGTTCGGGACGGAGGAGCAGAAGGACCGGTGGCTCAAGCCGTTGGCCAAAGGCGACAAGCTGGGCGCGTGGGCCTTGACCGAGTCGGGAAGCGGTTCGGACGCCGCCGGCATGAAGACGCGGGCCGTCCACCGCAACGGCAACTACGTCCTGGACGGGGCGAAGATGTGGATCAGCCAGGGCGACAAGGCCGACTACGTCGTCGTCTTCGCCAAGACCGATCCGTCGAAGAAGCACGAAGGGATCAGCGCGTTCCTCATCGAGAAGGGCACCGACGGCTTCCGTCCCGGCTCCGTCGAGACGACGAACAAGCTCGGACTGCGCTCCAGCCACACGGCGGAGCTCTTGTTGGAGGATTGCGAGTTGCCGGAGGACCACCGGATCGGCAAGGAGGGCGAAGGGTGGACGGCGGCGATGTACACGCTCAACCACGGCCGCCTGAGCGTGGCCGCCGGCGCCGTCGGCATCATGCAGGCGGCGCTCGACGCGTCGGCCGAGTACGCCAAGAAACGCCAGGCGTTCGGCCGGCCGATCTCCGACTTCCAACTGATCAAGGCGAAACTGGCGGACATGCAGGTCAAGACCGAGGCAGGCCGGATGCTCGTGTGGAAGGCGGCGCTCGTCAAGGACGCCTACCATCGCGGCGAAGCGACGTACTCCGAATGGTCGCGCGCCGTCTCCATCGCCAAACTGTACACCGCCGAAGCGTGCGTCCAGGTGGCCGAGGAAGGCGTCCAGATCCACGGAGCCAACGGGTACTCCGACGAGTACCCGGTCGGCCGGTACTGGCGCGACGCGAAGATCTGCGGCATCTACGAGGGCACCAACGAGATCCAACGGCTGCTGATCGGCCGGCACGTGCTGGGTGAAGAGTTCAAGCTCGAGTAGGCGGCACGTCCGGCGCCTCGCACAACGGCCCCACGCCGACCGGGCACGGGACCTGCGTCACGTCGACGACCTCGATCCAGAAGACGATGGCGTCGCCGTAGAGGACGTGCGGTTCCGTCGTCTCGTTGCCCGCATACTGCGGCTTCGTGTACGCCCTCTCGGCCGGGATGTCAGCGATGGCGCCGCCCGTCGTCACCATCGACTTGAGCTGCTCGTTGAAGCCTTCGATCGTCGTGGCGTAGCCCGCGTCCTCATACCGCGGCGGCCGTTCCTCCGCGGACTCGTTGTACACGTACACGTTGAGCGGGTCGCCGCCCCCGTACTCGTACCAGCCGGCCCGGTCGAACCGCGTGTCGTTGTGCACCCGGTCCATGTTCGTGTAGAAGAGCGTCCCGTTGGAACGCCAGAAACCGGCGGTGTGGACGAGGACACCGTTGCCAGGTTCGACCGCGTCGCCGGGCTCGGGTGCCCCGAAGGCGGCCTCGATCGGTGCCGTCCCGCGCGGCTCGCACCCCTCCGGCTGATCGAGGATTGCGACCCCGTATACGGACGCAGGCTCCGTGGAACGCGAGTTCGGAATCGACGCGACCGCCAACACCGCCGCACCGGGTGCACGCAGTTCGTTCGGGTCGTGCAAGTTGACTACCGGGACGCCCGACCGCTCCAGGTCCTCCTCAAGCCACAGCCGCGCGTCATGCGACGCGTTGTTCGCGACCCGCACCAAGGCGATGGCGTGGCCGCGGGTCGTCCGGCTGGCCGTGTCCTCACCGACCAGGGGGCCGGTAAGCGTCCAAACGTCGGGCCCGACGCACGGTGGCTGGTCACCCGGCGGCGCGACGCATCCGGCGGCCACCAGCGCCGCCAGCACCAGCACGACCCAAGCTCGATTCATGGC
>CAZXJU010000279.1:0-2110 GCA_964641035.1 uncultured Halobacteriales archaeon
CGAGTTGGGGTGTGAGGTGCACGAACGGCGCATCGAATTGACGGACGACGACAAGAAGCATCTGCAGGTCAACGGTTAGCACGACCTTTGTCCCAAGGCCTTCCGCCCCCGAACCCTTAAGCGCGCCGTGCCGCTGGCCGGAGCCATGGTCGAGCTGTCCAGCCTCGACCTGCGCCACCTGGTGCAGGAACTCTCCGTCCTCAACGACGCCTACGTCGACAAGGCATACCAGACGGGACCGAAGGAGTTCCTCATCCGCCTTCGCCACAAGGAACGCGGCCGGTTCGACCTCGTGATCCGCCCCGGCGCCTGGGCCGCGCTGGCCGACGAGCCGCCGGAGACGCCGGAACAGCCGTCCGCCTTCGCCATGGCGCTGCGCAAACGCGTCGCGAACGCACGCGTACGCCGCGTCCGACAGCACGAGTTCGACCGCGTGCTCGTCTTCGACATGGAGCGCGGCGGCGACCCGTTCCGACTCGTGGCTGAACTCTTCGGCCAAGGCAATGTGATAGTCGTGGGAAGCGACGACCGGATCGACCTGGCGTGGCGCACCGAGAAGTTCCGCCACCGCATCGTGAAGAAAGGCGAACCGTTCAAGTTCCCGCCTGCCCGGCCAGGACCCGAAGACCTCACCGCCGCCGACCTCGCCGCGCGCGCCAAGGCAAGCAAACGCGACCTGGTCCGCTTCCTGGCCGTCGAAGCCGGCCTCGGAGGCGACCTGGCAGAGGCGAGCATCGCCACCGCCGGCCTCGCCAAGGAACAGCCGGCGGCCCAGGCGCCCGAGGAGGCATTCGCCAAGACGATCGAGGCGTTGCGAGACCTGCTCGACCGTCCGCCCGAACCCCGCCTCATCACGGGCGACGGCGCCCCCCGGTTCCAAGGCGCCCGCCTCCGGCCCGACGAGCAGCCCGCCCAACGGTTCGACACGTTGAGCGCCGCAATCCTCGCCGCCGCCGAAGCGCAGGCCGACGTCGAGGCGGAAGAGGCGGACGTCGATGAGGAGTACGAGCGTCTGCTGCGGCAGAAGGAGCATCAGGAGCAGGGCATCGCGCGGCTCAAAGAGGAGGCGGCCGAGTTCGAACAGGCCGCCGAGACGATCTACAAGCGCTACCAAGACTTCGAAGGTCTGCTCGACCGCATCCGCAAGGCCGCCAAGGAGTCCGGTTGGAACGCGTTCCAGGCGGAGGCGACCCGCGGCGACGCGTGGCCCGACGTCAAGGCCGTCGACCCGGCGGCCAAGCGGGTCCGCATCGCGTGGGAAGGGCAGACCGTCGAGGTCGACCCCGAGGAAAGCGTCGAGACCAACGCGTCGGCGGCGTTCGACCAGGCGAAGGAAGTGCGCGCCAAGATCGACGGGGCGCGCAAGGCGTTGAAGGACACCGAACGCTTGATCCGCCGGCGGGAGAAGCATCAGGCGAAACGGGCCAAGACGGAGGAGAAGCAGGAGGCGCTCAGCCGCCGCACGTTCTGGTTCATGGCGTACCGGTGGTGCTACACGACCGAAGGCCTCCTGATGATCGCCGGACGGGACGCGGCGACCAACGAGAAACTGGTCAAGAAGCACATGAAGTCCGGCGACGTGTACGCGCACGCGGACGTCCACGGCGCACCCAGCACGGTCCTCAAGACGGAAGGCATCGACGCGGGCGAGGAGAGCCTGGAGGAGTTGTGCCGGTTCGCCGCCACGTTCAGCAAGGCGTTCAACCAGTTCGCGAGCACCGACGCCTACTGGGTGAAACCCGAGCAGGTGACCAAGACGCCGCAATCCGGCGAGTTCGTCCCCAAAGGCGCCTTCATCATCCGGGGGACCCGTCACTACCGGAAGGACCTGCCGTTGGAGGCCGGCGTCGGCATCGTGCACCTCGACGACCAGGGCGGCCTGCTCGCCCCGGGGTCGGAGGAAGGCCATCGCCACCTGATGGCCGGGCCGTGGGTCTCCGTGCGGGCGCACGCCCGCCCCGCATTGCGGGTGGTGCGCGGCGACCGGAAACCGTCCGACGTGGCCAAGGAGATCTCCCAACGGTTGGGCGTCCCGCTCGACGCGGTGGCCGCCGCGTTGCCGTCCGCCTCGCTCACATGGGAGGAGGCGGAATGAAGATCGTCCACAAGG
>CAZXJU010000280.1:0-2064 GCA_964641035.1 uncultured Halobacteriales archaeon
ATCTGGACGCGGTCGAGCAGGCGGGCGAGGAGGGTCTGGACGCGCACGCGGTCGGTGTTGCCGCGGCGGGCGACTTCGTCGATATGGCGGCCGACCTCCACGCGGAGGCGTTCGGGTGCGTAAAGGTCGAGCGGCGCGTGCAGCAGGAGTTCGCGCGTCGTGCCGTCTCGGATGAGGCCGCTGAGGACGACGTTGGCGTCGACGACGAGGCGCATGGTTCACTCGGCCAGGTCGTCGAGCCATTGGGCCATGGCGGTGTCGATCTTGCCGGCGATGTCGCGCACGTCCTCGTCGGTGAGCTGCGAGTCCTTGAGCAGTTCGTCCCAGACGTGGGCTTCTTGGAGCCGCCGCCGGATGCCTTCGCGTGCGGCCTCCGACCAGTTTATGCCGGGGTGGGCCCGGATGCGCGCCATGAGCTCGTCGTCGATGGAGACCGTCAGGTTCGGCATACGCAGGAATCTGTGTTTCCGCGTATTTAATGCTTCGTCCATGGGGTCTTGGGTCCGGCAGGGTCGCTCGACGATTTGGGGTGCGTGGTAATGGCGTTTGTACGTTTCCCGGAACGCGCCGACGATTCAACTGGCAGCGCGTTGGTGCCGTGCGCGGCGGCCGGTGGCGGCGTTGCGATGGGCCCGCGGGTCTAGCGCACGTCCCGGCCGCGATTCAGGCCTGCGGCACGCGGATGTTCTGGCGGACCCACGGGAGGAACCGCTTCGCCTTCTTGGCGGTGGCCGCGGCTTCCGTCGGCTGGAAATCGCGTGCTTCGTATTCGACGAGCGTTTTCGCGTCCAGGACCTGGACGGCTTGGTCGGCTTTTTCGGGCGCGTCGTCGACATCGAGTTGTCGCAACAAGTCTGCCGAGTCGACGTGGCGGTCGGCGGCCGATCGTTCGCCCAGGTAGAAGGCCGTGATCGCGTCGGAGGCGGAGATGACCATGTGGACGGCGCACAGTCCGACGGCGTTCCAGTCGCTGCGGCGTTCGGCGTCGGCCATCGCGCGCTGGAACTCTTCGGCTTTGTTCAGGTAGATGCGCCACCCGGCCGGGCCGACTCGGCGGGTCCTCACTCGGTCGCCTCCACGAGGACGACGCCTTCGTTTTCTGCGGCGCGTAGCAACGGGTGGTCGCGCTTGCGACGCGCCTCTTCCTGGCTGTACACGACCGGTTGTAGGTGCGCGCCGAAGCGTTCTTCGATTCGGGTGCGGAGGTCTGGGAATGCGGCGTCGAAGGCCCGCTTGTGGCGTTCGTGGGTGACGATGACGAGGAGGTCGATGTCGCTTGTGGCGTTGGCGTCGCCGCGCGCCCGGGAGCCGAAGAGCACGGCGCGTTGGACGCGGGGGATGCGGCGCAGGCCGGCGGTGAGTGTTTTCCGGATTTCTTGGTCCAGGCCGTGTTCGCGTTCGAAGAGTTCCCGGAGCGGTTCGGCGAGCGCGGCGTCACGCCGGAAGCGCCAGAGGTGCGCCGGGCCGACGGTGCGGCGGACGACGAGCCCGTGTTCACGAAGGCGGTTCAATGCGTCGATCGCTTTTGATGGGGAGACGTGGGCTTCCCGGGCCAGCTCACGTCCGGTGAATTCCTTGGTGGGGTGGAGGGCGAGCGTCCGGGTTACCCGGAGGGCGACCACGCCGTTGAAGATGTCGTCGAGTGGTGGACTCGGAGACATGTCTGGTTTCCCGAACAAATGTATCGGATTTGAAACATAAAAGGACGTCGGGTGGAATCCTGGTGGCAGGTCGGGCGGGGCGTACCGGTGGGGTGTGAGCACGAGCCAAGGTTCGTCTCTCGTCGGTATTTAAGGTTCCCAGGGGGTGGGCGAAAGTGGGGATCCGGCGCCTGATCTATCGGGTTCGCGTACTCCCATTTCATGAGCCAGACGACGGGTCTGTCGGTCGGGTCGACGCGGTCGGCCGCCGGCTTGACATCTTCGACGCCACTCGTGATGCCGTTCTCGAACGCCGGCCGCTTGCGATTCACGCATCCGCCCGGGACGGTGCCGTGAGATGTGTGCCGGCTGGCACCGTGGTCTCGGGGTCGACGAGGACGCCTCGTTCGGCGCGGCCGTCGGG
>CAZXJU010000281.1:0-1995 GCA_964641035.1 uncultured Halobacteriales archaeon
CGACGGGTCCTGGAGCGACTACGAACAATACGAGCTCTACTGCTACTCCGACATCTTGCCGCTCTTCTTCATCCACGACCTCGACGACGACTCGGTTCCGTACGTCGACTCCGGGGACCGGGCCTTCGAGTACCCCGTCGGCACCGGGTTCGTCGCCTACCTGACCGCCGTGATGACAAGCGGCGTGATGGCGTTCTTCCTGGCCAACGCGCTCCTATTGACGATCGCCGGGTACGCCGCGACGATCGCCATCTGGCGCAGCGGCGCCAATTGGCCGCACGTACTCTGGTGGGCCGCCTCGCCGTCGCTGGTCATCCACGCGTTCACGAACTGGGACCTGTTGGCCGTCGCGTGCGCGGCCGCCGGATGGCTCGAATGGACCCGTAAGAAGGATTTCCGGGCGGCCGTATGGTTCGGTCTGGGCGGCGCCGTCAAACTCTACCCCGCCTTCTTCCTCCTGTTCCTGTTCCTCGCGCCGTTGGCGCGCCGCGACGGCGAATCCGCCGGCCGCGTCGCCGCCGGCGGCGTCGTGGGCTTGGGCGCCCCGAACCTCTTGGTGATGATGTGGGACTTCGACGGGTGGCTGGCCACGTGGCGGTTCCACGCCGAACGCATGGCAAGCGAGACACCGTGGAGCCTGCTCGAGGGCGCCGGGTACCCGCCGCAGGCCGCGAGCATCCTGGTGGCGATCCTGCTGGTACTGGTCGCCACGGCGCTCGGGTTCGTCGTCTGGACCCGGCATGTGAACCCGTTGGCCGCCGGCGGCGCGTTCACCCTCGCGTTCCTGCTGGTCAACCGCGTCTACAGTCCGCAGTACACGCTCTGGCTGCTGCCGATCCTCGTCCTCCTGGGCGTCCCATGGTCCCGCATCGCCGCGTTCACGCTGGCCGACGTGGCCGTCTTCCTCACCCGGTACCGCGCGTTCATCCCACCGGACCCGGAAACGGACCCGTTCGCGTTCGACCCGCAATGGAAGCTCGCCTGGGACGTCTCGGTCGCCGTCCGATGGGTCACGATGCTGCTCGTGGCCGTATGGATCGGCCGCCGCCTCGTCCGATGGGAAGGGACAGAAGAGCCCGGCACGGGCCTCTCGAACGAGCGCATGTCGTCCGAATCCTTATCCGGATGACGTGGAATGCCCCAGACGGGTCGGCATGGCGAAGCGGGAAGAGACGGAGATCGATACGCTGGACCGGTCCATCCTCCGGATCCTCAGCGAGGACGCACAGACGAACTTCAAGACGATCGCCGAACGCGCCGGCACGACGGTGGGCACGGTCCACAACCGGATCAAGCGCCTGAAGGACGCCGGCATCATCCGGCGGATGGTCCCCGAGGTCGACGCGAAGAAGCTCGGGTATGGGATTACCGCCCTCATCGAGTTCCAATTGCACGGCGGCCACCTGGAGGATTTCCAGGCGCAACTCTCGGATGACCCGCACGTCTGCTCGATCTACGACGTGACCGGCGAGTACGACACGACGGTCGTCGGGAAGTTTCGCGACACGGACGACCTCAACGCGTTCGTCAAGCAGCAGCTTGAGAACAAGTGGGTCAAGCGGACGTTCACGAAGCTGGTGCTGAACGTCGTGAAGGAGTCCTTCGCGCCGCGGCTGGAGTAGCGCCGGTCACCGCGTAAAGACGCCCCCTTCCCACGTCACGTTCCCCGCGCGATAGGAGCCGGTTCGGTTCTCATACGACGCCAAGAGGTCGAAGTAGACGGGTTCCTGGTCGGCCTTGACCACCGCAAGGGCCGCGAGCGCCTCCTCCTGCGAGGGGTGCAAACCCAAAGCGGAGACCGATCCAATGAATCTCCAATAGTCTTGGGACGCATTCGGACTGAGCATCAAGCGCAACTCCCCAAGGTCGCCGCGAACCCAAACGGCGTTCTCGTCCACCACGTCGACGCCCAAGGACCGCAGCACAGCCGAAGCATTGTCGCGGTCGAACGAGCCGTTGAATTCAGCGATCCAACGCCCGCTGGCGCCGTAGCCA
>CAZXJU010000282.1:0-1988 GCA_964641035.1 uncultured Halobacteriales archaeon
GGGGCGTTGCGGTTCCGGGTCGGCGGTCCCGTTCGTCTGGCCGGCCGCGCCGGCGACGACGACGAGCAGGAACGCCGCCGTCATCGCGACCGCGCCGACGCTTCCTCCACGTCCCCTCATATCACCAGTAGACTGAAAAACCGGTTTAAGAACGAAATCGAACAAACGTCGAACGGTCCGCGCGGCGGGCCTACTGGGCGACGATCTGGTCTTTCGGCCAGGCGCCGAGGTTCTCGGCGCGCCATTCGCCGAACACCCAGTATTCGTTGGCGGTCGTCGACGCGGTCCGCGTGTAGTTGAAGCCGGCGCCCCAGCCGAGCGGGACGGGGCTGCCGTCCGGCAGTTGGATGACGCCTTGCGGATAGATGGTCAGTTCGACCGCTCCGAACCGGGGGACGTCGAAGCTCACCTTGGCGTACCCGGACAGGCCGTCGATGGTACGTTCGATGGGGCATCCCGTCCCGTAAGACTCGGAGGCGAAGTCCGTCCCGGTGACGTCGGTGATGACGACGAAGGTGAAGTTCCCGTCGTGCAGGTCGGCCGCGTCGGCGTCGTAGACGAGTCGTTCCCGTGCCGGGTCGATGCGGTAGAGGAAATCGGAGGAGGCGCCGCATTCGATGACCCGGTCGCCGCCGTCGCCGTCCTTGTGTTCGACGCGTTCGGTCCCCGTGAGGAGAATCAGCCAGTATTCGTCCTGGCCGCGTTCCTCTTCGGGCACCCCGTTCTCGAAATACAGGGGGCCCTCGGTCCCGATCTGGGGCGCGTCGTCTCCGGGGGTAGGACTGCCGAAGCATCCGGCGGCCAACAGGAGGAACGCCGGCACGAGGCCCTGTATGAACCGCATTCGTGTCCGCGTTGGGCCACGGCCTTAAGGAGTTTGTGGAGCCGTCGGGAAAGTCGCCCCATCACCGCTCGGAGCGGCCCATCACGAGGGACGCGACGGCCACCAGCGAGAAGAGGATGCCGAGCGCCACGCCGTAGGCGATGATCGGCATGAGTTCCGCTGGGATCACGTCGAAGGCGTGGATGCTGAAACTCGGGACCGCGACAAGCACCTGGGCGCCTTCGAGGCCTTGGACGATGAAGTATTCGGGTCCTTCGTCGGCGTCCACCTCAAGCACGTCCTCGAGGCTGTCGGCCTCGGAGATGCCGGTCTCGACCAGGAGGCCGAGCTCCTCGTCGTAGTACTTGACGGCCAACTGGTCGGCGCGCAGCATGCCCGGCGCGAAGTCGAGCACGAACGTCTTGCCGCTGGTGAGGTTCGCGTCGACCTTGAACCGGTACGCGTCCTCGCCGAGCTTCATGGAGGCCATGGAGACGTTGTCGAACGCCACGTGCTCGATGCCGTTGGGAAGGACTTGGATCTGGCCGGCGACTTTGCCTTCGGCGACTGCGTTGAGGATGCGGTCCGCGGACGGGTTGGCTTGCCGGGTGACGACGGATACGCTGGGTCCGTGCAACAGGAACTTGCCGCCGTCGGCGACCAGGATCTGGCCGTCCTGGAGCTCGCCGCCGGTGAGGAGGGCGGTCAGGTTGTCGGCCGTCAGGTGGATGGTGTCGTTTTCGGCGGAGACGTCGACGCCGTCGGCGGGCGTGAGCGCGAAGCTGGTTCCGTTTCCGCTGCGCAGGTGGAGGAGGCCGGTCGGGTTGTCCATGGTGCGCAGTTGGAAGTCGTCGCCGGAGAGGCGGACGTTGGGTCCTTGGGCGCGCGCGTCGAACGCGCCTGGCGCTTGGATCGTCGCGAAGAACGTCGTGTTGAAGATGGTGTAGTCGTGGAGTTGGCCGGCGGACTCGGAGTATGTGTAGGTCACGTAGACGCCGTCGGCGGTGCCGTTGGCGGCCGTGGCGTCGCCGGGTCGCTGGTCGCGTGGGTCGTCGTGGGGTCGTCCGGCGTGGTCGGGCCGGTTGCTGGCGGCCTGGCCGGGTCGGTCGTCCGGTCCGGTCTCGTTGCCTCCTGCGGTCTCGTTGCCGCCGGGGCGGTCGTCGCC
>CAZXJU010000283.1:0-1967 GCA_964641035.1 uncultured Halobacteriales archaeon
GTCTGGCGGAGTATGGGCACGAGCCGGATTGCGTGGTGGGCGACCTGGACAGCGTGTCGGCCGACCTGCGGGACCAGCTGGGCTCCGATCGTGTGGTGTACGACGACGATCCGGACACGACGGACCTCGACAAGTGTCTGCGGTACGTGGCGGACCAGGGCGTCGAACAGGTGCGGGTGATCGGCGCGACGGGCGACCGGCTCGACCACACGTTGGGCGCGTTGGCCTCGCTGGTGGCGGCGCCGGATTCACTAGCCGTCGTCTTGGTGGACGACCGGTTCGAGACGTGGCGCGTGGACGGGACGGCGCGGTTCGAGGCGCCCGAGGGGACGGTGGTGAGCCTGATGGCGCCGTCGGGGGCGCACGGGGTCACGACCGAGGGGCTCCGGTGGCCGTTGCGGGACGCCGACCTTCCGTTTTCGACGCTCGGCATCCATAACAATGTCGCGTCGAACCCGGTGGAGATCCGCGTCGAGGACGGCGACCTCTTCGTGCTCAAGGGCCGTTTCGTGGAGCCGCACGCGTGATTTCCCACAACGTGCCACACCGTCCCACGATAGGGTGCGTGCGAGCCGGTGTCGCGCGGGACGCCAGCCTGAAATTATAAATAAATCATATCTCGATGGGTTGAGATGGGTCGAGGAGTCTCGCATGCTTAAGGATCGCCTGTCGCTGATCGCGGCCAAGAAACGCAACGGACAACCTGTTGTCTACAAGCTGATTCATAAGAACCGGAAGGTCACCGTGGAGCGTCCGCAGTACGCCGCGGTCCACCAGCTTCCAAACGACGAGGTCCACAACGCGCTGGGCAACTACTGGATCATCCAGGAGTCGACGACGGGGCGGTTCCTGATGGGCCGCAACGAAGCGACGATCTACTACGAGGACCTCGGCTCGGCCAAGAAGGTCCTGAAGTACATCCTGGACCACGACCTCGACGTGCCGACGCTGACGCCGAAGGGCAAGCTTCCGCAGTTCGTGGAAGACCTGGACCCCAGCGTGACGGACGAGACCCCGGTCAGCACGATTGACACGAGCTACTACAAGCTCGTTTAAGAAGGCCCAGAAGGGTTGGGCGTGCCGTCTTGGAACGGCGCGACCACAATTCCTTTAATACGGCCAGACCATCGAATGGTCCGTGGGACGTCGTACGCCGCCGTCGGGAGAGTCGGTCCGCCGGATGAGCGGACGGTCCCGGCGGCTTTTGGCCGTCGCCTTCGTATTGGCCGCGGCCGTGGTCCTCCTGTTGGCGGGTACCGGCCTGGGCCAGATTAACGACCCGGAGGACCCGCGCAACCGGCAGTGCGGCGAGACGGCCGGCGGATGCAACGCATCCAAGGACTGCCTGACGCACCACAAGGGCGAGGGCATGCGCGACGCGTTCATTGTCGTGCCGATCGTCCCGCAGCAGTTGAAGGCGGGCGAACAGCAGGACATCCAGGTCCAGGTCGTCAACCCGTGGAAGAACCACTTGGGCGGCATCTCGATCAAGGCGAACATGAAGGACGCCGAGAACCAGTCCAACCCGATTCTCTTCGTTCCCGGGGCCGCCTCCGGCCAAGCCGACGGCCAGGAGCCGCAGGAGCCGTTCACCTTCGAGGGCGTGTACCAGGAGCGGGTCGTGCTCGACGCCCAGGGCAACCCCGTCAAGACGCCGCCGCTCCAACTGAACTTCACGGTCAAGTCGGGCGCGTTGGCGGTCATCGGGTACGCCGCGTTCGACTTCGACCACAAGAACCAGGCGGACCCGAACGGGCTGGATGTGCGCTTCCTGGCGCCTGGACTCACCAACGGGGAACGGTGGGAGCCGGAGCGCGGCTACTTGGAAACCGAGCGGAACGAGACGATCTCCGGGTCGGCGGTCAACCAGGCGGGCGCCGGAAACTGGTCGGTCTCCCTCGAATGGGAGACACATAACGTCGTCCCCCAGAACTCGGTGGAATACTACGTGAACGTCGTCGTGGTCT
>CAZXJU010000284.1:0-1906 GCA_964641035.1 uncultured Halobacteriales archaeon
ACCAGGCGGACCGCGCGGCCCGCCACGTCCTGGCGCTCCTTCTCGGAAAGCGCGGGGCTGGGCGCCTCCTCGATGATCTTCTGGTGACGCCGTTGGATGCTGCATTCGCGTTCAAAGAAGTGGACCGCTTCGCCGGCTTCGACGCCGACAATCTGGACTTCGATGTGGCGCGGCCGTTCGAGGTATTTCTCGAGGAACATGTCGCCGTTTCCGAACGCCTTCTCCGCCTGCTCTTGCGCGGACTGGAACATCTTCTCCAGTTCGCCGGCCTTGCGGACCACGCGCATGCCCATTCCTCCTCCGCCGGCGGCCGCCTTGAGCATGACCGGGTATCCGACGTCCTTGGCGACCTCCTTGGCCTCCTTGGCGTCCTTGAGAGCGCCTTCGCTTCCCTGGGCGACCTTGACGTCCTGTTTGATTGCGAGTTTGCGGGCCGCGACCTTGTCGCCCAGCGTCCTCATCGCCTTCGCGTCGGGCCCGACGAAGACGAGACCCTTCTTCTTGCAGGCGGCGGCGAAAGAGGCGTTCTCGCTGAGGAACCCGTAGCCGGGATGGACCGCTTCGGCGCCGGTCTCCTTGGCGGCTTCGAGGATCCGCTTCTGGTTGAGGTAGGAGTCGGTGGGCGCCGGCGGGCCGATGGCGACGGCTTCGTCGGCCGCCCGCACGTGGGGGGCGTCCTGGTCGGCTTCCGAGTAGACGGCGACGCCTTTGACGCCCAGCTCGTCGAGGGCGCGGAACACGCGCACGGCGATTTCGCCGCGGTTTGCGACGAGGACCTTCGAGAACATGCGTGTGGCCGCCTCATACGGACGGGTTCTTTAAGACGTATCGTCACGAATTCACGGGCGACGCGATGTCGCCGGGTCCGACGTCTTGATGTCCAGTCGTCCCGCGACATCGGCCAGGGCTGTGTCGTGCGTGGCGAGCCCCGCGTCGCGCCGTTGGGCCGTGGCCAGAAGGACCGCGTCCCGGCCCCCGATTCCCGCATGGGCGTGTTGGATGAGCAGGCGCGACGCCTCCAAGGTGGTACGGCTGGACAAGGGCTCGATCTCGCATTCCTGGGAGAGAAAGGTTTCCACGTCCGGCTGCGCCTCGGGTCCCAGGCGACGGACGAGGTAATGGATGACCTCCATTTGGACGACGGTGGGCATCAACAGCCCCTCGTTCAACAGCGGCGGGAGCCGCTTGCGCACCTCGGCGTGCTCCTTGGTGGCCGCGTCGAGGTGGTAGATCCAGATATTGGAGTCGACGAGGATCACGGGGTGCGCTCCCACATCCGCTTCGCGTCAAGCGGGTCGGTTGGTGGCGGCCCGGCGGATTTGGGGATGGCGCCCATGAGTCGTTTGAGCGCCTCGTCCCTTGGAATGGCCCGCCGAAGCTTTACCCCATCCACGTCGGCTTCCACGATGACGGGGGCGCCCGGTTCGAAACCGAACCGTTCTCGGAGCTCCTTGGGCACGAGGATGCGGCCGCGCTCGTCGACGGTCGTGGTCATGGGTTTTCATGGGCACCCACGATATTTCTGTCTTGTGGGAAATTCTGTGGGAAAAGAAGCGCCCCCGCCGGGATTTGAACCCGGGCCAGAGCCTCGACAGGGCTCTATCCTAGGCCACTAGACTACAGGGGCAGCGTGTCCGCGGCGTGTGGCGGCGCCCGCGGGTGGCCGTGTAATTCTGCCTTCTATAAAAGCGGGTAGGCTGGGTCGGGGTCGGGGTCGTTGACGGAACACGCGTCGTGACCCCGTGATTGCTGCGAAACCCGAACATGGCAGGGTCACAGGTCGTTTCCGGATGTATTGGGCGCACATGTGAGGGCCGCGCAACCATTGAATCGGCCGGCGACGAGCGATAGTATAGGGAACGCGGCGACAAGGCCGCACCCGGAAGGTGCAAAGAAATGACAGATC
>CAZXJU010000285.1:0-1843 GCA_964641035.1 uncultured Halobacteriales archaeon
GACCGCGTCTTCGGCAGGCGCGGCACGACGAACGCCTGCCGGAAGGCGGCGACCGCCCCGATCTGGTCGCGGACCATGGCGACCAGATCGCTCTGCACCTCGGCCGCGTCGCGGTCACATCCCGCCTTGAAGACCACGAAGCCGACGGGTACCTGCCCCTTCAGGTCGTCGGCGACCCCGATGACCGCGCACTCCGCCACGTCGGGATGGGTGGCGATGACCTCTTCCATGGCGCCGGTGGAGAGCCGGTGGCCGGCGACGTTGATGACGTCGTCGATGCGGCCCATCACGAACAAGTAGCCGTCCTCGTCGAAAAACCCACCATCGCCGGTCGTGTAGTAGCCAGGGAAGCGCTCGAGATACGACGACACGAAGCGCTCGTCGTCGTTCCACAACGTCGGCAGCGTGCCGGGTGGGAGCGGCAGCTTGATGGCGACCGCACCCTCCTGGCCGGCCGCGGCTTCGGTGCCGTCTTCGGCGAGGATCGCCACGTCGTAGCCCGGCACGGCTTTGGTCGGCGAACCGGGCTTGACCGCCAGCGGTTCGATGCCCATGCAGTTGGCGGCGATGGGCCAGCCAGTCTCGGTCTGCCACCAATGGTCGACCACCGGCACACCGAGAAGATCGTGGGCCCAGTGATAGGTGTCGGGGTCGAGACGCTCGCCCGCGAGGAAGAGCGTGTGGAACGACGACAGGTCGTGGCCGGAGAGGAAGGTGCCCTTCGGGTCTTCCTTTTTGATGGCGCGGAAGGCCGTCGGCGCGGTGAAGAGCGCGTTCACCTCGTGGTCGCTGATGACCCGCCAGAACACGCCCGGGTCCGGCGTGCCGACCGGCTTGCCTTCGAAGAGGATCGTCGTGCACCCGCTGAGCAAGGGGGCGTACACGATGTAGGAGTGGCCGACAACCCATCCGACGTCGGACGCCGCCCAGAAGACGTCGCCGGTGTCGACGCCGTAGACGTTGGGGAGGCTCCACCGGAGGGCAACGGCGTGGCCGCCGTTGTCACGGACCACACCCTTCGGACGCGCCGTCGTCCCGGACGTGTAGAGGACATAGAGCGGATCGGTAGCATCGACGGTGACGCACGGCACCGGCTCGGCCGTTGCCATCGCATCGTGCCAGTCGACGTCGCGACCGCCGACCATGGTCGCCGCGGCCACCTCGCGCTGGAGGGTCACGCAGTGCTCGGGCTTGTGGGTCGCCTGCTCGATGGCGGCGTCGATCAGCGGCTTGTACTCCACGACCCGCGTCACCTCGATGCCGGCGGACGCGGAGACGATCGCCTTCGGACGCGCGTCGTCGATGCGGATAGCGAGCTCGTGGGCGGCGAAGCCGCCGAACACGACCGAGTGGATGGCGCCGAGGCGGGCGCAGGCGAGCATGGCGACCGCGGCCTCGGGGACCATCGGCATGTAGATGACGACGCGGTCGCCGGGCCCGACGCCGAGGCCGGCGAGCACGCCGGCGAAGCGGGCCACTTCGTCCCGCAACTCCGCGTAGGTGAAGCGGCGGATCGTGTCGGTGACAGGGCTGTCGTAGACGAGGGCGAGCTGGTCGCCTCGTCCGCCCGCGACCCACCGGTCGAGGGCGTTGTGGCAGGTGTTGAGCCGAGCGCCGGGATACCACCGGTAGAACGGCGGCCGGCTGTCGTCGAGGATCGTCGTCGGTGGCGTCTCCCACGCGATTGCCTCGGCCGCCTCACGCCAGAACTCCTCCGGGTCGGCCAGGCTGCGGGCATACACCTCGGCGTAGCTGTCTGCCATCGCGCCCGACCCTAAGCCCCCACCCAACTTGAGGCAATAACTCACGTTTTCGCGCAGTTATTGCCTCAAGTTCGCGGGTC
>CAZXJU010000286.1:0-1841 GCA_964641035.1 uncultured Halobacteriales archaeon
GAACGGACCAAGGAACTGGCGGAAGTGTTCGCCGCTCGCGCCCGCGAAGCGGCCGCCTCCTTCTCCGAGAACGAATACGGCCAGACCTTGCAAGAGGTCGCGGCCGTGCTCCTGGCCCGGCGCGCCTAGGACGTTTCAATCCCACCGCCATACCGGTTATATAGGTCGAGCCACGGAGTTGTACAGGACGGACATGCGCAGCGCAATACTCGTGGCACTAGGTTTGATTACGGTGGCCCTAGCCGGCTGCCTGGGCGGCGGTGAAGGCGCAGGCGACGACGCCTCCCCGACGCCGACGGGCGGAGCGGGCGACGGCAACCATACGGGCGACCCGCCCATGCTGCAGCCGCCAATCGCCTCGTTGCGGATTCTGGACAACGGAACCGCGTCGGCGCCCCTCAACGGGTCGTTCCCGGTGACCGCCGACGCCAACGTGACCCTTGATGCGTCCCGCTCGTCCGACCCGGACGGCGAGAACCTCAGCTACGCCTGGAAGATCGACGGCGCCGACGCCGGGACCGACGCCGAACTGGTTGTCCGGTTCACCGAAGGCCTCCACCAGGTGCTCTTGACGGTCACCGACGACGACCAGCTGTCCGATTCGGCCAACGCGACGATCAACGCGACGGCCGAGGGACCGTCGTTCCTATTCTTCGACGGAGCCGAGTCGCCGGCCGCATGGACGTTCGATTCGCAGATCTTCTTCAGCCTGAACCTCGGCCAAGGGGAGGAGCGCACCCTCGACGAGGAACACCCGACGGCCGCCGGATGGCACACCACGACGGCCGACGCCCTGTCCGGCGGCGCGTCCTGGACGATGCAGGACGAGGACGCCGGCGGCTACCATGACCACGAATGGGTCTCCATGGTGTCGCCGGAGATCGACCTGACCGGCGTCTCATCCGCCACACTCTCCTTCTTCCTGAAAGGCGACAGCGAAGCGAACAACAAGGACGGCGTCTACTGGGCCGTCAGCGCCGACGGCGGCGAGTCGTGGACGGAGCTTGGGATGCAGTCGGGCCTCGTGGCCGAGTGGACCCAGTTCACGACCGACCTGTCGGAACAGGCCGGCGGCGCAATCCAGATCCGGTTGGTGTTCCTCAGCGACGCCTCCTGCAGCATGGACACCGACCAAGTCTCGGACGTGTGCGGCGCCGGCGAATACCTCGGCTTCTGGGTCGACGACATCGCCGTGGCGGCCGCGTGAGCCTTCACGTGACCAAGGGAGTCCTGGCCAGCGCACGCTGGTCAACCCTGTTCCAGGCCGGCCGCCCGGAGCGGCGTCACGACCGACGCGTCCACGCGAGCGCGACGAGGACGGCTCCCGCCAGGAAAGAGGCCGAGGCCGCCGGAATCTCTACGGGTTCTTGGCCGACATCCTCCGCCGGGCTTCCGGCGCCTTCGCCGGATTCGTTGGACGGCGCCTCGCCGACCTCGTAGATCGCGTCCGTCGTCGCGCGGTCGCCGTATTGGTCGCGCTCGTCGTACGAGCTCCACGTGTTGACCGTCCAGTTGCGCAGCCGGTCGCCTGCGTCCACGTCGACGTCGGCGCGTGGAATCGTCCACAGGATCACGGACCCGTTGACGTGGGCGACCGCGTCGGGCCATGCGTCCGCCTGTTGGTCGTGAAGGTTGAACCGCCACGCGCCCGTGGGGTCGTTCGTATACTGCTCGCCTCCGTACGTCGCCCGGGTCGAATACCCCTCATGCCCGTCGAGCGCGACGAAACTCACCGCGTATTGGGCGTGGAACCCCGGCTCATCCAGCTCGAATTGCAGCCCGTACAAGTCGCGAAGCTCCAACGCGAAAACGAGGTACTCGTCCGATTCGACAAGCCTCAC
>CAZXJU010000287.1:0-1786 GCA_964641035.1 uncultured Halobacteriales archaeon
CTGCGTCTGGGACGGCATCTACGTCACCCACGACGGCGGCAAATCCTGGACCAGCCGCAGCCTCGAAGGCAGCAACTGGCGCATCATGGACGAAGGCAGCGGGACGCCGCACGAAGAGTTCGGACGCTTCTGGTGCGCCACCGACCCCGTCGTCGAGTTCGGCCCCGACGGGACCCTCTACTGGACCGTCATGCCGTACCAGTGCGACGCCGCATCCGGCTCCAAGGTCGGCCGCGACGTCCTGCCGCAGGGCGGACTCAACGACTGGCTCTTCACGTGCGTCTCGATGTACGTCCTCGTCTCGGGCGACGGCGGCGACTCCTTCCACACCGTGCGCGAGGTCGCCTTCGGCGAACGCCTCGTGCACGACCGCCAATGGATCGGCGTCAGCCCGCTCGACGACCGGGTGCTCCTGTGCTGGCGGTACAGCGGCGGCAGCGCCACCCGCGCCTCCCCGGACGACCCGGAGGAGCCGCTCGACGGCGGCGGCATGGCATGCAGCGTCAGCGAGGACAAAGGCGACACGTGGTCCGAGTACGCCGTCATCCCAGGCACGTACTTCAGCTCGCCTTGGATCGCGTTCGGACCCGACGGCTCGGCATGGGTCGCCGGCACCGCCGGCGGCACGATCGTCGTCGCCAATAGCCCCGACGGCGGCTACACCTGGGACGACGTCGTCGAGGTCGGCGAGTACACGAACCCGCCGGGCGGAGGCGAACACGGCCGGTCCGTCTTGTCGCAGAACACGTTCCGGCTTCCCAGCTACCCGTCGATCGACGTCGACAAGAGCGGCGGCCCGTACGACGGGCGCGTCTACGTGGCGTGGCGGACCCACACGAACGGGCCGGACGCCGACAGCGACCTCTACGTGACCTGGAGCGACGACGGCCAGACTTGGAGCCCCAGGCAGAACGTCTCGGACGCCAACCACACGCCGCACTTCGACCAGTTCATGCCGGCGCTGTCCGTCGGCCCGGACGGCACCGTCGACGTCGTCTTCTACGACAACCGCAACGACCCCGACAAGTACCTCTTTGACCTCTACTACACCTACAGCGTCGACGGCGGCGCCACGTGGTCCACGGACCTGCGCGTGTCGGACGTCAGCGTCGATGAGGTGTACAGCCGCCACCAGAACGGCATGGTGTTCCTCGGCGACTACATCGACATGGGCTCGTCGCCCGGGCACGCCCACCCGGTGTGGGTCGACACGCGGCACGAGAAGGCCGACGCGTTCGTCGCCAACATCGCGCGGCCCGGCGCGAACCCGGAGTAATACCCGCGATGGATGCCCCCCGGTTCCGACGACGGTTGGAAACCACCCGGTGGCAATGGTTGCTGGCCACCATCGTCGGTCTGGCCGCCGTCACGTCGCTGGCACGGTTTGCCGGCGAGTGGCTGCTGTTCGCCGTGGCCGCCTTCTGGGTCGTTCCCTTGATGCTCGGGTATGAGATGACGCGGCCGGCTCTACGCAACGCGATGGCGGACCGGGTAGCGGCGATCACCGCCTGGCTCCTGACGCTGGCACCCTGGGTCGCCACGATTTCAGTCCTCGTGACGGCCGCAGCAATCCCAGGCTTCGACGGCGTGGCGATCGGGCTCGATTCGGGCGGCGCATGGGTTTTCTTGCCGTGGTTGTTCGCCGGCGTGCCGGCCACCGTCGTCCCGTGGGCCGTCTGGCACGTGCTGCGGGCCCGCGGGCGGCCTCGCGAACGATGGGTGGTCCTCGGGTACGTCGCATTCTTCTTGCTCGTCATGGTAGCCTTGGCCTGGCTCAACAACTACT
>CAZXJU010000288.1:0-1765 GCA_964641035.1 uncultured Halobacteriales archaeon
GACCGTGAGGTTCTGGGCGGCCAGGGTGCCGAGGTTGACGGTGTTGGTCCACGTGACGCCGCGCGGGTCGGCGGGGTATGCGTTGGTGGTGCCGTCGTCGGTGGTGACGGTCATTTCGAGCGGGACGAACTCCCAATCGTTGACGAGGCTCTGGGTCCGCCAGACGAGTTGCAGGCGGACGTCGGCGGGTTCGGGCACGGTTACGGTGTGTTGGACCAAGCCGGCAGCGGTCGTGCCGTCGGTTTTCACGACGGTGGCCGAGGTCGCGTCGTAGAAGCCGGCCCAGTGGAAGGCGGATACGGCGATCGTCACTTGGTGGAGTCGGGTGGACCAGGCGAGGACGGGGCCGCCTTCGCCGTTTCCGTCGCTGCCGCCGATGGCGCCTTCGGGCGTGTAGCCGGGGGCGCCACGGGTCGAGCAGAACATGTCGTGGGTGCCCGGGTGGTAGGCGGTCGGGTTTACGATGGGGCCGACGACGGGCGCGTTGTTGACGATGTTGTAGTGTTCGTTGTAGTCGCCGCCGCGTCCGCCGGCGGCGTCGACCTCGTAGAGGGCGAAGTCGACGTCGCGGTTGACCAGCGCGAAGATCTCGTCCTCGATGAGCGGTCCGTCGGGGCCGAAGGCGTCCCAGTCGCTTTGGCCGATGCCTTCGTTGTGCAGGTCGATGCAGCCGTCGGGCCACACCTGCCAGTAGCGGTCGCGGATCGCTTGGGGTTCGGGTTGCGTGAAGAGGAAGTATTCGCGGTTGAGGTCGGCTTGGGCGGCGTTGCCGCGCGAGTAGGCGGCGGAGCCGTCCGGGTTCGCGATCGGCACGAAGTGGAACGTGAGGCGTTCGAGCAGGACGTCGCGTTGGAGGATGAACTGGCGGAAGGATTCGGGCGCGTCGTCGGGCAGGTTCGGGTCCGGGTCGGTGAGCGCGCGGATCGCCAGGAGTACGGCCTCGCCGCCGGTGGGTTCGTTTCCATGGTGCCGTCCGACGATCCAGAGGTCGAACGGGCCGTCGCCCACGACCACGTGGTGGATGGGGCGGTTCATGATGGAGCGGCCGATCTCTTCGACGGTGATCTTGTCGCGGCCTGGCAGGTTGTCGATGGCTTCGACCATCTCTTCCGGCGTGTGGACCGCTTCGAACTCGATGGGCGGGTCGGACCCGGACAGGTCGAGGCGGACGCCGCCGACCCGCAAGGGTTCGTCGTCGACGACCGATTGCGGCGTGTCCGTGCCGGTGCAGCCGGCCAGGCCTGCGGCCAGGAGGATGGCGAGGACGAGGAGGGTGGGGGCGGCCTCGGTGGGCATCATGGTTCGGGGCGGCGTCGGACCTCTTAAGGTTGTCGGGGACGCCAGGAGGTGGCGGTCTCAGTCGGCCATCGGGGCCGTGAAGACCGGGAACCCGTCGATGCCGTCGGCGGCGTCGATGGTGGCGCCGGCCGGGGTGAGGGTCGTCACGAAGGCGCCTTGGTCTTCCAGTGGGAGTCGTTCGACGCGCGCATCCAGGATGGCGTGCCGGGCGCTGTCGGTGAATTCCCAGGTGCCGAGGTGGACCGGCTCACCGGTGGCCGTGTGCGGCGTGAACCACGCATGCAGCTCCCATTGGGACAGCGGGACGTCGAGGGTAAGGTCGCCTGTGGCGGTGGTGGAGATCGTGAAGCCCCCGATCTCGGTGGCGTGGACGGTTCCGGTGCCCTGGAGCAGGGTGACGGTGGCGTCGGCGGGCAGGTCGTACGGTGCGTCTTGGCCGCGGTCGGTGACGTCGGCGGCGTAGACG
>CAZXJU010000289.1:0-1757 GCA_964641035.1 uncultured Halobacteriales archaeon
TGTTCGGCCTGCTGGGTCCGAACGGCGCCGGCAAGACGACCCTGTTCTCGATCCTGAGCTGCCAACTCAAACCCAGCGGCGGCGACGCCACCGTCGCCGGCCACAGCGTCACCCAGGACACGAAGCGGGTCAAATCCCTGATCGGCATCGTGCCGCAGGAGGCCGCCGCGTACGAGAAACTGACCGCGTGGGAGAACCTGGTCCTCTTCGCCGAACTCTACGGCATCAAGGGCCGCGAGGCGCACCAACGCGCCCGGACGCTATTGGAACGCGTTGGCCTGACGTCCCGGGCGCACGACGCCGTCTCCACGTTCAGCGGCGGCATGAAGCACCGGCTCAACATCGTGCTGGGCCTCGTCCACGAACCGAAGATCGTCTTCTTCGACGAACCCACGACCGGGCTCGACCCGATCGCCCGGCGGGACCTCTGGGAGATCATCCGGGGCCTCCAGCGTGAAGGCCGCACCATCCTGCTGACCACCCATTACATGCAGGAGGCCGAGGACCTGTGCGACCGCGTCGCCATCCTCGACCGCGGCCGCGTCGTCGCGCTGGGCGACCCAAACCAGATGGGCAAAGGCCTCGAGGACACCTTCTTCCGGACGACCAGCGAGGACAACCCGGAGGCGCCCAGGACTCCGCAACGCGGGAGGCCGACCGCATGACGTTCCGCCTATGGACGCTGTTGAAGAAGGACGCACGCGTCGTCCTGCGCAGCCGGCTCCTGCTGGCCGTCCTCGTCCTGTACCCGCTCGTCATCGTCGGCATCATCGGGTACGCGTTCAGCGAACCCACGCAGAAAATCCCGCTGGCCGTCGTCAACCAAGACGTCGACGCCAACGGCGACCCGAACACGGCCGTGATCGAAGACCCGTTCGGCGACGGGACCGGCTCCGGCGGCGCCACCGTATCCAGCGGCGAACTCGTCGCAGGCCTTGAGGAGTTGACGCGGGTCACCAAAGCCGAAGACGTGGCAACAGCCAAACAGCTGCTGCTCACGGGAGAAGTCCAAGCCGTCGTCGTGCTGCCCGCCGGGTTTGTCGACCAGGTCGTCCGGTTCGGAAACGGCAGCGCCCGCCTCGACGTCATCGTCGACCAGTCCGACCCGGTGCGCGCCACGCTGATGGAGGTCAACATCCGCGGCGTCGTCCAACAGTTCCAAGAGCTCGTGATCCAGCAGAAGGTCGACATCGTCGTCGCCGCGCTCGAAGACAGCCTGCGAGTGACCCTGCCGGAGGACCATTTCGCGTACCCCGGCTTCCGCCGCGCCATCGACCACCTAAGAGACGTCCGGGCGAACCTGCCCGACTCGCAGGATTACGACGACGAACGGGAAAAGATCGACACCGCCATCGAGTTCCTTGAGAACATCGAACTCGGCGTCGTCAACGCCGTCGACATCGTCCGCAGCGTCGCACAACCCGTCGTCGTCGACATCGAACAGGAGGAAAGCGGCCACCTGTTTATCCGGGACCTCGTCGTGCCGGCCGCGCTCGGCCTCTCCATCTTCTGGACCGGCAGCCTCGCCACCGCCGCACTCATCGTCTACGACCGGGAATCCGCTGCGTACACCCGGCTCGGCGTCACGCCGGCCGGCCGCACCAGCATCCTCGGCGCCAAGGTCGTCCTCACCACCCTCGTCGTCTTCGCCCAGTCGGCGATCATCCTGCTGGCGGCCGTCCTCTTCTTCGGCACCCGGGTTGACAACCTCGGCCTCACCGTCCTCCTCATCGTGCTCAGCACACTCGCATCAATCG
>CAZXJU010000290.1:0-1746 GCA_964641035.1 uncultured Halobacteriales archaeon
GTCGTCGAGACTGGTCGGGTCGTGTCCGCCGGGCGTCGTGTCCGGTTCCGGTTCCAGAGACCCGTGCTCCGAGCCGCTCGGGTCGGTTTCGGGCGGCGTCGGCGGCGCAGGCTCCCCGTCGCCGGGCCCCTTGGTTTGCTCCCGGGGCGCCAGGAACGCGCTGTCGTACAGGAGCCCCGCCAGGATGCCACCGAGCAGCGGGCCGGCCCAGTAGACGAGATGTTGGGACCATTGCATGGAGACGAGGGCCGGGCCGAAGGCACGCGCGGGGTTCATCGCGGCGCCGGTCAACGGGCCGCCCATCAAGATGTCCATCGTTACGGTCAGCCCGATGGCCAGGCCGCCGGCGGCCTTGAAGCCGTTGCGGTTGTTCGGGTCGATCCCCGCGCCGAAGACGACGAAGACCAGGAAGAACGTCAGGACCGCTTCGATGAACACGCCTTGCGCCGGCGAGATTGACGGGTTGAGGCCGGGCGTCCCCAGTCCGACGTTCTGCCACGCCTCGGCGGGCAGACTCACCGACAAGAGGAACGCGCCGAACGCGCCGCCCAAGAGCTGGAAGATGATGTACAGGATCCCCAGGTCCGTCTGGATCTTCTTGGTGAACAGGGCCGCCACGGTCACGGCCGGGTTGATGTGGCCGCCGCTGATGTGGCCGATGGCGGTCACCATGACGCCGATGGCCAGCCCGTGCGCCAACGCGACGACCAGGAGCGTCTGGGCGCCGAGGTTCGACCAGCCAAACATGTCGGCCATCACGATGCTGCCCGCGCCGATGTAGACCAACGCGAACACGCCGACGAACTCTGCGATGACCGGCTTCCACCACGCCTCTTCCATGATTTCAGACCCCCTGGGACGATTCGGGGCGCGGCAAGCCCCGGCCTTCTTATCAGCGTTTCGAAGTCGCGGCCACGGCCTTCACCGGACGCGACGGGGTGGCCGGTAGGAGAACAAGACCTTGCCCACGAACCGGTCGCGGGGCAGCGGACCGAAGTGGACGCCGTCGGTCGTGGCGCTGCGGTTGTCGCCCCGGACGAGGAATTCGTCGGGGCCCAACGTCCGGCCTTCGTAGTCATCGCCGGGCCCGGCGACCACGCGTTTGACGAGCTTCAGCGGCCGCTGAGGGTGCGTTACGACGACGACGTCGCCGCGTCGTGGGTCGCGGCGCCGGTACGCGCGGGTCCAGACGAGGAGCCGCTGCCCTTCCCGGAGGGTCGGGTGCATGCTCCGTCCGTGGACCTCGACGCGTTTGAGCACCGGGCCTCCCGGTTCAGGCGAGGTCGGGGACGACGATCTTCTTCTCGGTGGGGTACGGCGCCGTGCCCTTCGTCGTGTCCTTGCCTTTCGTCTTCCAGAAGATCTCGGCGAACCGGTTGACGGCGTCCAACAGCTCCTGCGCGACCTTCTTGTCGGCCGTCTGCCGTGCCTTGCCGCCGAGCTTCATGATCTTCCAGACGAGTCCGTTGAGTTCGGGGAACTCCTTCGCGTGCTCCTCCTTGAAGTAGTCGCCCCAGATGATCCGGACCTCGTGCTTGCAGAGTTCCGCGTGCTCCTCCTTGACGGTGACGTAGCGAGAGAAGTTGACCTGCTTGTCGGTCTCGCCCATGTCGTCCTTGTCGTCGAGTTCATGGATCAGGTCCACCATGCGGACGACGGTGTGCGCGGCCACTTGCGCCAGGTGCGGATCGTAGATCCCGCACGGGATGTCGCAGTGCGCGTGGACGATCTCGGGTTCGAGCTTCT
>CAZXJU010000291.1:0-1745 GCA_964641035.1 uncultured Halobacteriales archaeon
GGCACGAACACCTTGATGCCTTGGCTCTCGGCGGCCTCTTCGACCGCCTCGTCGTGCGTCTCGGCCAACGCCAAGGAGTACTTGGCGCCGCAGCATCCGCCCTGCATCACGCCCAGGCGGAGGCCGGCGACCGTCGCCTCGGTCTCTCCGTCCATCGCCTTGCGCAACTCTTCGGCGGCCTTCTCGGTGATTGTGAGCTCCATTGGATTTCTCCTGTACTCCATTCTAGCCTACGGGCGGTACTTATCCTTTCCGGCACGTGCAGGGTAGCGGGCGCCGCCGATCATGAGATCTTCACGACGTAGGCGGCGCTCGTGGGCAACGTGCCGGTGCCGAGGCTCCATTGCAGGACGACGCCTTCGACAAGCAAGGGATCCGCCACGGTCTGCGTGATCGTGAGGGTCCCGAGGCTTGTGCCATCCTGGAAGAGTTCGGCCGTGAGGGGGCCCGAGCTGATTTGCGCGATTGCCGACTCTTCGACGGTCACCTGGTAGTACCAGTGCCCGACCGTGATGCCGGTGCGGGCCGTGGGATACAGCAGCGCGGTCAGCTCCGCGGTCGTCGCGGCGGCCACCGTGGAATCCTGGAGGTGGTGCCCGTTGCTGCTGACCGTCAAGTCGTCGCTGTACGAGATCGCCTCGCCGGAGGCGCCTTCGTAGCTCGTCGACGTCGACGTAATCGCGCCGACCGCCAGGCCCGACGCGACCAACGCGGCAACGATGGCCGCCCAGAACGCCCGCTTCCAGCGGACCTCCTTCTTCTGCTCCGTTTGGAGCGAACGCTTCAAGCCCTCGATGGAGCCGAGAAGGTCCCTGTAAAAGCGGACCCGTGCGGCGCCTGAAGGCTTCGACCTGAGGTCTCGTACGATGCTCATCGCGACCGACCAACCTCTCCTTTTGCCCCTCCGCCCTGATAAACCTCTTTGCAAAAAAATGATATACCGGGGGTGTCCGGCCGGCCGGCGCGCCAAACCCCTTAAGGAGACAACCGGTTCGTACCCACCGTGTCCGAAACACCGCCTGAATTCGACCTCGTGGTCGTGGGCGGCGGGATCGTCGGCACCGGCGTCGCGCGCGACGCGGCGTTGCGCGGCCTCACGGTCGCCCTATTCGAGAAGGACGACTTTGGCGCCGGCACCACCAGCCGGTCCACGCGGCTGATCCACGGCGGCCTCCGGTACCTTGAGCACATGGATTTCGGGCTCGTCCACGAGGCGCTGCGGGAGCGCCGCCTCTTGGTCAAGAACGCGCCGCACCTGGTCGATCCCGCGCCCTTCCTGTTCCCCGTCTACCGCGGCGTCGGCCGGCCGTGGCTCATGCTCTGGGCGGGCATGGTGCTCTACGACATCCTCAGTTTCCGTAAGCACCTTCCCCACCACCGGATGCTCGGCGCGTCCCACTGCCTGGAACTCGAAAGCGCGCTGCGGGCCGAGGGGTTGCGTGGCGGGTTCATCTATTACGACGCCCAATGCCGCTACCCCGAACGCCTCTGCATCGAGAACCTGCTCGACGCCCACGGCCAAGGCGCCCACGTGGCCAACCACGCACGGGTGACAGGGCTCGAGACCGCAGGCGGACGTGTGCAGGGAGTCCGCGTCACCGATGCACGGACCGGTGAGGAGCGGACCGTCACGGCGAAGGCCGTGATCAACACCACAGGACCGTGGGTGGACGACGTCCTACGGGAGCTGGGCGTCGAAGGGCCCAACCGGCTGCTGCGCAGCAAGGGGGTGCACCTGGTGACCA
>CAZXJU010000292.1:0-1707 GCA_964641035.1 uncultured Halobacteriales archaeon
AGGCCGCCGACGCGCGCGCGTTCCTCAAAGGCGAAGGCCGCCACCTTGCCAAGGACCTACGCCGACGGATGACGGAAGCCGCCGACCACCAACGGTTCGAGGAGGCGGCCAAACTCCGGGACGCGGCCGACGCCATCCAAAGCGTCATGCGACGCCAATACACGGGACGCCCCGAAGGCGACGACGCGGACGCCGTCGGCGTCGCACTGCGCGACGGGCGCGCCTGCGCCGCCGTCCTCTTCGTCCGCGACGGCAGCCTCGTCGGCAAAGAACACTACTTCCTCGGCCACGCCGAGGACACGCCGGCGCCCGCCGTCGTCCGGGCCTTCCTCGAACAATACTACGCCAACGCGCCCAGCGTGCCCCGGCGGCTGCTGGTGCCGGTACCGCTCGAGGAGACGGAAGACCTCCAGACGCTTCTGGCCCAACGCGCCGGACGCCGGGTCGACGTGCACGTACCCGAACGCGGCGAGAAACGCAAATGGGTGGACCTCGCCGAGAAGAACGCCCACCTGCTGCTCGAGCAGGAGTTCCTCGTGCGCGAACGGAAAGGCTCCGGCGGCCTGCCGGAATTGGCCGACGCGCTCGGCCTCGACGAACCGCCGGCGCGGATCGAAGGGTTCGACGTCAGCCACCACAAGGGCGAACACACCGTCGCCAGCCTCGTCGTCCTCCTCGACGGGACGCCACGCAAATCCGATTATCGCCGGTTCCGAATCCGCTCCACGTCCGGCGGCGACGACCCAGGCGCGATCCGCGAAGCGGTCCGACGCCGCTACGAGCGCGTGCTGCGCGAAGAGGGCGCCGACGCGCTTCCGGACCTCGTCGTCGTCGACGGCGGCCGGCCGCAGCTGGGCGCCGCACTGGAAGCCCTCAGGGAACTGGGCCTTGACGAATTGCCGCTGGTCGGACTGGCCAAACGCCTCGAAGAGGTGTACCGCCCGAACCGGCTCCACCCGCTCCAGCTCCCCACGTCGTCGCCGGCCGTCCACGTCCTACAGCGGATCCGCGACGAGGCACACCGTTTCGCCGTCGCCTACCAGGACAAACTGAAACGCAAGGAGCTGACCCGCAGCGTCCTCGACGACATCCAGGGCGTCGGGCCGACCCGCCGCCGGCGGCTCCTCAAGACCTTCGGAAGCGTGGACGGCGTCCGGCGCGCGGCCGTCGAGGAGATCGCCCGGGTCCCCGGCGTCAACCGCCCGTTGGCACGTCGGATCCACGACGCGCTCCATTCCGACGGCTAGCGGCACGCCCGTTTTTTATCGACCCGGCGCCTGCCCACCCCGATGACGCAGGATTCCGTGCTCCTGGGCGGCGCGCAGGCGTCCGCGGCACTCGTACGGCGCGACCCGGACTTTGCCGCCCTCAAGGAGCGGTTCGGGCCGGCGCGCGTGGCTGTCGGGGAAGAGCCCTTCGCCGCGCTCGTTCGGGCCGTGGCCGGCCAGCAGCTGAGCATCCAGGCCGCCGCGACGGTGTACGGCCGGGTCGTCGACCTCTGCGACCGACGCGTCCGGCCCGCCGCGATCAAGGAGGCCTCCGACGACGACCTGCGGGCCTGCGGGCTGTCGCGTGCGAAGGTGGCGTACGTGCGCGGGATCGCCGAGGCGGCCGCCTCCGGCGACCTGCCGCTTGACGCGCTGGACGCGATGACCGATGAAGACGTCCTCGACACGTTGACCGCCGTCAAGGGCGTCGGAGTCTGGA
>CAZXJU010000293.1:0-1687 GCA_964641035.1 uncultured Halobacteriales archaeon
GGCGACATGTACTACATCGACCCGGACGAGTGCATCGACTGCGGCGCCTGCGTCTCGACGTGCCCCGTGGAGGCGATCTTCGCGGAGGCCGATGTGCCGGACAAGTGGACGGACTTCACGCAGAAGAACGCCGAGATGTCGGCCAAGGGCCCCGTCAGCTGAGACCCGGCACTCCCAGCCGTATTTTTCCACCGTGAGCGGCGGCTCAGTACAGCGAGCCGAGCCGGACGGCGGCCCACGTGTCGTCGAGGCTCATCTGTCGGACGGGGCGGACGCCTTCGTCCTTGAGGCGGGCCGCCAGTTCGTCCCGGTTCAGGTCGGTGGCGAGCTTGCCGGCCTTCGGGTAGGCGATCCACGCCAGCCCGGTCTTGCGGTTGGCTTCCAAGGCGGCGAAGCCGTGCTCGGCCAGTTCGAACGTGTTGTGCGCGAAGACGACGACGGCTTGGCCGTCGTCACCGGCCTCGACGTCGAGCGAGAGGCTCTTGGGAAGGTTCACGATTCGGAGCTTGTGGCCGTTGGTGGCCTTTACGATGTCGGAAATCGGCATCGCGTCATCCATGTGGGTGGATAGGTTTAGGGTTTGGGGGTGTCCCGGGCCGTTTTATACCAACACCAGGCGTTCCACCCGATGAGACCCAGGATCAACGGGAGCACGACGTACACGAGGGGGTTGAAGGCCCATGCGCCCTCCAGGTCGCCGTGCAGGAGGCGCGAGAGCGCACGCGTCATTCCCGACGAGTAGGGACGGAACCCGAAGACGTTCTCCCATACGCTTCGCACAGGCAGCCAATGCAGGCGGTCGGTCGGAATCGCCGTGGCGAGGCCAAGGATCCCCAGGAGGTTCAAGGTACGTGCGCGGGGCGAGTCGAACGCGAGGTGTTCCAACAGGAGGCGGCCGGCTCGGCGCGGTGGTGCGGTGTCGGGGCGGGGGCCCGGTTCGGCTAGGTCTCCCATTCGATGCCTTCAAACTCGTACTTGGTGGCGATTAGGATCACGTCGATGAGCCACCAGATGCCGCACCCTCCCAGGGTGAAGAGCTTGAGTAGGCCCAGACCGACGTGGCCCATCATGAAGCGGTCGACGCCGAGGCTGCCGACGAGGATCGAGACGACGAGCGCGGCGACCCAGTTGACCTTTCGTTTGTTGGGTACGAAGCCTGGCGGGCTGGCGCCGCCTCCTGGCGGCGTCGCCGGCGTCTGACCTGGTTGTCCTTGTTGCATGATTGCTCCACCCGGAACGGTCGCGTTCCGTTCGGTGGATGCCGGCGCGCTGCTTTTACGTTGCCGGAATCCGTCGGCGGGGCGTCATCCGATGACTTTGAGCGCGTTGTAGTAGAGCATGTTGCGCTCATTCTCTTTGGACAGGTCGAGCGCGCGGGCCACGGCGTCCGCGTTCTCGCGCATGGAGGGGACGCCCGGACCCGGCCAGTCCGACCCGAATATCACCTTGTCCGCGATCTCAGGCAGGCGCGGGAAGTAGTCGAGCAGTTTGCCCGGCGGGATGCTCGAGACGTCCATCCAGACGTTGGAGTGGCGACGCACGAGGAAGAACGCCGTCTCCGTCCAGAGAGGGCGGCCACCGTGCGCCATCACGATCTTCAGGCGTGGGAAGTCGACGGCGACGTCGTCGAGGGCCATCGGGTTGCCGTACTTGTTGCGGGCTCCGGGGAAGATCGACGTGCCGGTGT
>CAZXJU010000294.1:0-1687 GCA_964641035.1 uncultured Halobacteriales archaeon
CCGCGGTCGCGGTCCAGTTCGTAGCCGACGCCAGGCCGCACGAAGCCGCGTGCGGCAAGCTCCAATTCCTCTTCCAGCCGGTCGACGTGGAACAGGCTGTCTTTGAGCGGCGGGCACGACTCCGACGCGCAGACCAGGGCGAAATGGATCCGCGGGTCGTCGTACTTCCGACGGATGGTCAGATGTTCCAGGCCGAAGAGGGTCCGCCGCCGACCGGCCACCCGGACCCGGCCCAAGAGGAAGAACCGGAATTTCGCCCACAACCCCCGCAGGCCTCGGCGGGCTACGCCCCCCTTCCGACGGACCATCCGCGCCACGAGGACGAGGGCCGCGACGTTGTACGCGTTGATCCAGAACGCCTTCTGCTCCGCCGCCGACGAGAACGCGTCCGCGTCCTGCTCGGCGATCGCCTCGGCCGTCTCGCCCAGCCGCGGGTCGTCGCGCAAGGCGGCATAATCCACGTTGCCGTCGTCGTCGACGTAGTCGCCGAAAAGTGCGTCCGCCGTACCGCTCCACGGGACGACCATCCGACCACCCACGACCGCGGACGCTCTTAAGGATGCGCGCACCCGGACGAAGCCGCGGCTTCCAGGGTTGAACCTTCTCTTGGACGCCTTACGGTTGGTCGGAAGGCTCGTTGGCGTCCTCTCCGGGGGCCTCGGGGACGTGGCCGCCGACGGCGGCCGCCAGGCGCGCCGCGATGATCAGCACCGGCAGGAGGACGGTCGTGATGACGAGCGCGAACACGGCGTGCAGCGCGAAGAACCGGTCGAGCAACGGCACAAAGTTCAGGCCGTAGCTGAGCGCGGCGAGGACGGCTGCCCAGAGCCACCCGGCCAGCACGAGATACATCCCCAGCCGCCCGCCCGCGCGGCCGCCCAGTGGATGCGACAGGCTGAGGAAGAACGGCAGGACGACGGCCACCAAGAAGTATGCGACGATGAGCGCCAGGATCACGGCGGCCTGTAGATAGACCATCGCGGCCCACGGGACGGCACTGAAAAGGAGGCCCGTAAGGACGACGCGCCGCTTCACGCGTGTTGGAAGGTCACGCCACCGCGCGTCCGGCTGCGTCTGCGACTCTGATTCCGCCAGCCGTTCCACCCCGACGGGTTCCGACCGGCTCCCTCGTTTTCAACGTTTCGGGCCCGTGACGGCGAAACCAAGTAATCCCTTTCCATTGGTCCGCCCGGAGCGTGCATAGATGTCTACGCCTGAGATCGACGTCATCGAGGACGAGCCGCTCAACGGATCCACCCCCCGCGACGCGCTGCTGCAGGACCCCACGCCCAACGAGTCGTTCTTCGTCCGGAACCACTTCCCGGTGCCCGACGTGGACCCGGACGCCTGGCGGCTCGACATCCTCGGCGGCACCCGAGAACCCCTCCACCTTAGCCTGGATGAAATGACATCGCGTCCTCGGACCGCGGTGACGGCCACGCTGGAATGCGCAGGCAACGGCCGTCGGCGGTTCGAACCGGCCGTCGGGGGCGTTCCCTGGGACGACCGGGCGCTCGGTACCGCCGAATGGGAAGGCGTCCCCCTGCGCGGCGTACTCGAGGAGGCCGGCGTGCCGCAGGACGCCGTCGAGGTCCTCTTCACCGGCCTTGACGAGGGGGACGAGGGCGGCAAGACGATCCCGTTCCAACGCAGCCTTCCGCTTGCGGAGGCGTTGCGTGACGACGTG
>CAZXJU010000295.1:0-1684 GCA_964641035.1 uncultured Halobacteriales archaeon
GAATCTCCAATAGTCCTGGGACGCGTTCGGACTGAGCATCAAGCGCAACTCGCCAAGGTCGCCGCGAAGCCAAACGGCGTTTTCGTCCACCACGTCGACGCCCAGGGACCGCAGCACAGCCGAAGAATTGTCCCGGTCGAACGAGCCGTTGAATTCAGCGATCCAACGCCCGCTGGCGCCGTAGCCAGGTTGATGCAGTGGCGTCGGGCCGGAATCCTCGGGCGGGGGCGCGTAGCAACCTACCAGCAAACCAACCGAAGCGATGAGGACGATTGCGCCGACGGTAAGCCGCCGAGTTTCCGGGATCATGGGGCTATGGTTTCGCGGACACCGGCATCGGATTATATGCTTCCATCGGCACCGACTCGAAGAAGAAGGGGCCATTGCCGTCCGGGTGGTCGCCGACGCTGAAGTAGCCGGGCGGGCCAGGCAACGACAAGCCGTCGGCGCCCGCCTGCACGGCCCGCAGCTCGATGACGAGCTGGTGGCCCTCCTGGAAGACCCATTCGGTCGGTAGGAACGGCAGGTCGACGTCGGAAGCGCGCGCGACGACCGGGTCGTACTGGTCGTGGCCGTTCTCGTGCGCCAGGTTGAACATGCCGTAGGAGACGAGTTGGGTCCCGGCGTCGGAGACGTCGTACAGTTCCGCGGCCAGGTACGCGTTGCCCTGGGAGTAGAGGGTGCCGCGCACGTTCAGGCTGGGGATGCCGCTGATCGCGAACTCCTCATCCACGTCGTACGACACGGTGACCGCAGATTGCGGCCGCTCGGCGGCGGCCGGCGCCGATTCGAGCACGGCGTCCACCATGTCGCCGCCGGCCGGCAGGACCATGAGCGGCACGGGCACCGTGCCGTCGGCTTCTTCCTCGTGGAGGACGCCGCTGGCGTAATCGGGCCACAGGTCGCCCACGGCGAGCCGGGGGTCAGGCCACATGTCGGTCGTACGCAGGGTCCCCACGTTCGACGACACCTCGACCGGCGGGACCTGGTCGAAGCCGAGGTCCTTGCCTTTGACGTACTCGTCCATCCAGCCGAGGAAGAGGACCTCTTCGTCGCCACGCGTCGGGTGCTGGTGCACCCAATGGCCGAAGACGCCGAGTTTCGCCGCCGGGATCTCGTTGAACCAGCCAGGGATCATCATGCTCTTTACGTTGCTGTCCTCGAAGCCCTGCGTGTAGAGGACGGCGGCCTCGACCTGGTCGGCGCGAAGCTTGAAGTTCCGTTCCTCGTAATAGTCGTCGTAGACGGCGCGCGGGTCGTTGGCGCGCACCACGAGACCCGGGTCGCACAGGCCTTTGGCGGCGTTGTCGGCGATCTCCTGCGGCGTGCTGCCTTGGCCGGGTGGGTCGGTGAGGACTTGGTAGGCGACTGGGCTTCCGGCGTTCTCGCCGTTGGGGACGCCGCCGTAATGCCAGTCCTCGTACGCGTTGATGACGGGCGCCACCGCGATGATCGCCTTGAGGGCGTCCGGCGCCTGTACCGCGGCGGCCACAGGCGTCGTGCCGACGTAGGATTGGCCGTAGAAGCCGACGTTGCCGTCGCTCCAGGATTGCGAGGCGACCCAGTCTACGAGGAACGCCTGGTCACGCTGCTCGTTCTCGCCCCAGACTTCGACGCAGCCGTCGCTGAGGCCGAAGCCGCGCACGTCGACGTTGACGGCGGCGTAGCCGCGCTTGGCCCAGTC
>CAZXJU010000296.1:0-1653 GCA_964641035.1 uncultured Halobacteriales archaeon
ATGGGGACGACCGTGTTGACCATGCCCATGTCCAGCGCCTCCTGGGCGGAGTACTGCCGGCACAGGTACCAGATCTCGCGTGCCTTCTTCTGCCCGACGTGGCGCGCCAGGTAGCTGGCGCCGAAGCCGCCGTCGAAGCTCCCGACGATGGGCCCGGTCTGGCCGAAGACGGCGTTGTCCGCGGCGATCGTCAGGTCGCACACCACGTGAAGGACGTGCCCGCCGCCGATCGCGTAGCCCGGCACCATCGCGATGACGACCTTCGGCATCGACCGGATCATCTTCTGCAGCTTGAGCACGTTGAGCCGCGGGACCTTGTCGCGGCCGACGTAGCCCTTGTCGCCGCGGACCCGCTGGTCGCCGCCGGAGCAGAACGCCCACTTGCCGTCCTCGGCGGGGCCTTCTCCCGTCAGCAGGATCACGCCGATCGATTGGTCCTCCCACGCGTCGTCGAAGGCTTCGATGAGTTCGAACAACGTCTCCGGGCGGAACGCGTTTCGGACCTCCGACCGGTTGATCGCGATGCGCGCGACCCCTTCGTCCGACTTCTTGTAGGTGATGTCCTCGAACTCGCGTGCGGTCCGCCATTCGACGGGACCCGTCTCCGTCGTCGCTGTCTCGCCGTTTCGTCCCATACGCAGGCGGCATCAACGCGGATTCATAAGTGTTCAGGCCGCGTCGGCCGTCGCGTGGCGCCGCACCAGGCCCGCCACCGATTCCGCCACGGCACGCTGGTCCGCGTGGCGGCGGCGCAAGGAGTCGTCTCCGTCGACGACCACCTCCACGAGCCCACCGTCGACTGTGGCGACCTCGGCCAAGTCGGGGGCGTCCATGCGCGTATGGGCAAGACCGAAGGCGTCGGCGGCTGCCGACCAGTCCACCCGGGGCGGTGTCCGGAACAGGCGTTCGTAATCGATGTCCGGCGTCGAGGCGATCGGCAACTGGTCGAAGATGCGGCCGCCGCCGTTGTTGACGACGACCACCGTCAGGCCGGGCGCGTGGTCCCGCACGGCGGCCAGGCCGTTCAGGTCGTGCAGAAGCGCCACGTCGCCAATCACGAGGCGGCCGCGCCCCGTCGCCGCGTGCGTGGCGCCGACGGCCGAAGCGACGATGCCGTCGATGCCGCTTGCGCCCCGGTTCGCCAGGATCCGGACGTCGCCGGGGGTCGTCCCGCCGTACCGGTCGAGGTCGCGTACGGGTAGGCTTGACGAGACGAAGAGCACCTCCCCATCGTCCAACCCGTCCAGGGCGGCCCCGGGAACCGATCCCTCCCAGGCCTCGTCCTCCATGGATCCGAGGGCTTCGCCGGCGGCCGTCTCGTAGGCGCGCAATATGTCGTGCCAGTCCGTGGAAGGCGCATCCCCGCCGACGCGTTCGAGCAGGCCGGAGACGGCCTCGGGTGCGTCGGCCCGGAGGATCCGGTGGGCGGTGTGTGTCGCGTCGGGCATCCGTCCGGTCTCGTCGACGACGATGCGTTCGGCGTCGGGATGGGTCATAAACCATCGTTGAAGGTTGCCGCTGGTCGGGGTGCCGCCGAAATGGAGGATCCAGTCCGGACGCACGGCGTCGCGCGCCGCGTCGACGCCCAGCCAAGCGTCGTAGCGGAGGAACGTCCATGTCGGGTCGGAGGCTCGGGTCCGTAGTCCCGACAAT
>CAZXJU010000297.1:0-1634 GCA_964641035.1 uncultured Halobacteriales archaeon
GCCGGGCCACGCTTCGGATCCGCGGCGGGACGGACGTGCCGTTCGCGCCGACCATCGACTGGGTGCGCAACGTGTACGCGCCGCGTCTGGTGCCGCTGGCGCAGACGTTGTCGATCGACGTTCCCCTCCGGGGCTTCATGCCGGCCGGGGGCGGCGACGTACGCGTCGAGGTCGTGACGGCGTTCGACGAGGCGCCGGATGCCGACGTCTTCGCGCAGCACGTGGCGGACCGGCTGGGCGACGACCGTTCCCAGCAGGGCCGGGCCGTCGAGGTCGCCGGGTCCAGCGTCGCGCACGCCGAGTTGGAGGACGCGTCGGTCGCTGCGCGTCAGAAGAAGGCCGCCCGGGCGCCGTTCACTGGTGCGGGGTTGCCGACGCCGGAGATCCAGGCGTCGTACGTCGAATCGTTGAGCATCGGTACGAGCATCACGCTGTGGCTGGTCGACGAGCACGGCAACCGGTTGGGCGCCGACGCGTTGGGCCGAAAAGGCAGACCGGCCGAACGGGTGGGCGCGCAGGCGGCCGGGGAACTTTTGGAGGATTGGGCGGCCGGCGCCACCGTCGATCGGCACCTGGCGGACCATTGGGTGCCCTGGGTCGCGTTGGGCGCGGGCGCCGTGCGGACCCCCCCGCCGACGGGCCACGTGGAGACGAACGCGTGGGTCGTGAACCGGATGCTGGGACGCCAGGCGGTGGCGATCGACGACGGCCGCATCGTCCCGATGCGTCCTACGGTGTGACGAGCACCGTCATCTGCATGCCCGCATCGACGTGGTACCGGCAGTAGACGGTGTAATTGCCGGGCGCCGGGAACGTGAACTCCATGTGGTTGCCCGGCTGGAGGCCGGGGTCTTCCACGTCCAGCAGGCGGACGCCCGGGTCGTCCGGGTCGTCGATGGTGACCGTATGGTTGGCCGCGCCTTCGTTCGTCCATCGGACCGGGATCGTCCCGTTGACGGTCCCGTTCTCGGGCACGAACCGGTTGTCCTCCAGCCGCACCTCGACGCGCGTGGGGCCTTCGGCGGCTTCGTCGCCGAAGCAGCCGGCCAGCGGGACCAGGAGGAAGACGAGGACGATCAGGTGGCGCATCGTGGGCGCCAACCCGGCCTGGCTTAATAGGGGTTCCTGGGGGCGTTCACACGAGATCGCGGACGCGGGAGCGGACCACGTCGGGCCGGCCGACGGTCTCGCGGTCCTTGACGACGACCTCGGGTTCGCCGGGGCGTGGCTCCTCGTCGGGCCGTTCGACGGGGATGGCGAAGCCGAACGTGCTTCCAAGGTTCGGGCCCGGGCTCTCGGCCCAGATGCGGCCGCCGTGCAGCTCGATGATCCCCTTGCAGATGTAGAGGCCCAGCCCCGTGCCGCCCTTGGTTTGTTGCATCGTGTCGTGCACCTGGGTGAACGGTTGGAAGAGCCGGTCCAGGTTTCCCTTCTCGATGCCGGCGCCCGTGTCGTTGACCTCGACGATCCCCATCTGGTTGATCTTTCGGGTGCGTACCGTGATGCGTCCTTCGGCTGGTGTGAACTTCAACGCGTTGCTCAGGAGGTTGAAGAGCACTTGGGTGATGCGTTTGGGGTCGGCGTGCACCACGAGGCCCGGCTCGAGGTTCGTGTCCAGTCGGATTCCCTGGGCG
>CAZXJU010000298.1:0-1610 GCA_964641035.1 uncultured Halobacteriales archaeon
CCCTTGGCGTCGACGACGACGTCGGCGCCGGCCAGCAGTCGGGCATTCGCCAACGGCCACAGGGCGAGGTTGGCCGCGGTGGCTAGGCATCCGACGCCGCTGACGAGTGTCGCGTCGGCCATTTCGTCGCGGTGCAGTTCCGGCAGCCCGTAGACGCGGCGTTCGAGCAGGTGGGGGACGGTGTGTTTCGTGCCGTACCAGGATTCGTACGCCGCCGGGTCGCGCAGCCGGAAGTCGGCGGACAGGTCGACAACGCGGCTGCCGCCCTCGAGAAGGTCGGGGACTACTTGCATCCCTTTCGTGTGCGGGACGCAGGTGAAGACGACGTCGGCGGCCTCCACGTCGTCCCGTGCGACGAATTTGAGGTCGGTGGCGCCGCGCAGATTCGGATGCACGCGGTAGACGTGGTTGCCTGCGAACTGTTGGCTGGTGGCGCTTACGACGTCCACTTCTGGATGCTGGATGAGCAGGCGCAGGAGTTCTCCGCCCGTGTAGCCGCTTGCGCCGACGACGCTTGCCGTGACCATCCTCTCACCTCTTGGCCTGCGCGGCCGTGTATTCGATGATCTTGGCGGGGATGTCGACGCCCGTGGGTTCGACGCTGTTCTTGAACTCCATCGTATGGTTGACCTCGTGGACGGTGAAGGTGTCGTCGCCGGCGGGCATGAGGTCGATGGCGAGGACGCCGCCGCCGACGGCGTCCGCGGCCTTCAGGCACAGGTCGTTGAGGTCGTCGGTGACGGGGCAGTCCGTCGCGCGGGCGCCCCGGGCCGTGTTGGTGATCCAATGGGGGCTTTCGCGCCAGATGGCGGCGACGGTCTGGTCGCCGACGACGAAGGCGCGCACGTCGCGGTGGCCGGAGCCGTTGCGGCTCTTCTCGACGTAATGTTGCAAGTAGAAGACCTGCTGCAGGGGGTTCGGGAGCGCTTCCTTGTGTTCGAGGACCGCGTCGGCCTGGTCCGCGTCGGACACCTTGGCCATCAGGCGCGCCCATGAGCCCATCGTCGGTTTGAGGACGGCCGGGTAGCCCAACTCGTCGAGCGCGGAGATCGCCGCGCTCCGGGTGAAGGCGACCCGGGTCGGTGGGGTCGGCACGCCGGCGCGGGCCAACCGGAGGCTCGTCTCGACCTTGTCGCCGCAGACGCGCGCCACGTCGTGCTCGTTGACGGCGGGCACGCTGTGGGCTTGGAGGAACTTGAGGATGTAGAGGCCACGGTAGTAACTGATGGAGCGTTCGAGGACTACGTCGGTGCCTTCGAACGGGCGGCGGTCGAGGTCCAGGACGAGATCTTCGTCGTAATGGAGCGCCAATGGGATCCCGAGCCGTTCGGCCGCCTCGACGAGCATCTTCTCCTCGCGCCGCACGCGGCTGTACACCATTCCGATCGTGGGGGGCATGTGGGTTCTCCTCAGACGGTGGCGACCGCGGGCGGCCGGGCCGTCGTCTCCTCTTCGATCCAGGTGCGGAACTCGTCGTCGGTCACGTCGTCGCGTTCCTCGGCCTTGATGCGCCGCAGGACCCGTTCGAGGCACGCGTCGTCGGCGGTGAGCCCCAGTTCCCGGCATTTGAATTCGAGGGTGTGCAGGCCCGCGAACCGGTCGATTGGGAC
>CAZXJU010000299.1:0-1586 GCA_964641035.1 uncultured Halobacteriales archaeon
ACTCCATCAGGTCGAGCGCGTGCGTAAGCTCCACTTCGTTGCAGATGAAGACGTCGGCGTCGTTGAGGCACGTCTCGAACCGGCGGCCGGGGTACCGGTAGTGGAGTTCCTGGGCGGGGTCGAACATGGTCTTCCGGTTCGCCTTGGCCGCCTCCGCCAGCACCTGGGCGTGCATGTCCACGTTGCCGGTCGTCACGTGGACCCATTCGGAGTTCAACAACGTGTAATCCAGCAGGGGGAACGGGCCGTCGCCGTTGTAGATGCCTTGGTCGATGACGCTGACGTGGTCGCCGCCGGGCACGCTCACGAGCCAACAATGCGGCGTCTTGCCGGGCCGGGTGCGCAGATCCGTCAAGTCGATGCCGAGGTCCCCCAGCAGGGTGCGGTACTCGGCGGGGAAATCCTCGCCGACGAATGCCGCCAGCGCCGTCGGGACGCCGAGGTGCGCGGCGCTTCGGGCGATCGTGCCGCCGGTGCCGCCGATCCGGTCGACCTCGCCCATCGAGGGCACGGTGTGGCCGCGTTCGGGAAGGTCTTCGACGAGGAGGATCGTGTCGATGTTCACGTGGCCGTAGACGCCGAGGAAGGCCACGTCACGTGCCCTCCGCGTAGGAGGCGAGGTAGCGGCGTTGTTCGTCGCTCAGCTCGTCGATCTCGAGTCCGAGCGTGTCGAGGGCAAACCGCGCCACCTTGGCGTCGATCTCTGCGGGCACGGCGTGCACGCCGGGTCCGAGGTCGGCGCCTTCGTCGGCGAGGTGTCCGGCGCCCAACGCCTGCAAGGCGAAGGAGCCGTCCATCACCTCGACGGGGTGTCCGCTTCCCGCCGCCAGGTTCACCAGTCGGCCCTCGGCCAGGAGGTAGACGCGGCGTTCGTCCTTGAGCTTGTATTCGGTGACGCCCGGGCGCACCTCGCGCGCGTCGGCGCTGGCGCCGTCGAGGGCAGGTTTGTACACCTCGTTGTCGAAGTGGCCGGCGTTGGCCAGGATCACGCCGTCGCGCAGGTGGGGGATGTGCCCGTCGGCCACGACGTGGGTGTTTCCGGTGGCGGTAATGACGACGTCGGCGCGCGGTAGGATGTCGTGTAGGCGTCCGACGCCGAAGCCGTCGTAGCGTGCCTCGATGGCGCGCACCGGGTCCACTTCGGCCACGAGCACCTCGGCGCCCATGCCGCGGGCGCGCATGGCGATGCCACGGCCGCACCATCCGTAGCCGACGACGGCGAACGTCTTGCCGGCGATCGAGAGGTTCGTGGCGCGGAGGAACCCGTCGAGTGCGGATTGGCCGGTGCCGTAACGGTTGTCGAACAGGTGTTTCATCTGGGCGCCGTTGATGTCCAGGAGGGCGACCTTGAGGGCGCCGGCCGCGTGCATCGCGTGGGCGCGAACGATGCCGGTGGTGGTCTCCTCGCAGATGCCGCGCAGGTCTTCCAAGAGCTCGGTCTTGTCGTGGACGATCGTGGTGAGGTCCCCGCCGTCGTCGATGACGACGTGGGGTCGCTCGGCGACGGTCTTGTGGAGGTTTTCGTAGTATTCATCACGCTCGACGCCGCGGCGAGCGAACACGGCCAGGCCATACTCGTCGTCGAG
>CAZXJU010000300.1:0-1572 GCA_964641035.1 uncultured Halobacteriales archaeon
ACCGGGAAGACGCGGCCGTCGTTGCCGTGGATCCGCAGGCCGATCCGGTGGCCCTCTTCGAACACGTATTCACGCGGCTCGAACCGGAAATCGAACGGGTACGGCTGGCCGGGCGTCAACGGGTTCGACTCGTTGAACGTCTGCCACAGGTGCGCGTTCATCCAACCTTCGGTCAGCCGGACCCAGGTGCCGTCGGGCTCCACGTCGTACAGGTCCAGCAGGAAGTACGTGTTCGGTGCGTCGACGCTGGCCACAAGATGCGCCATCGGCACGCCGGCCATGTGGACGGTCGCGTCCACGGGCGCGGAGACGTATGACAGTTCGTTCGGGTTGCCGGTTGCGGACAGCACGGCCTGGTCGACCGCGTCGTCGGCGGCCGCCATGTCCAAGGCGTTGCGGCCCATGTCCGCCGTGTACGTCTGAGACGCGTCGGCGACCGCGTCCTCGATGAGGCCGCCGACCGTCAGGTTCAACCGCATCCGCTGCGCGGCCTGAGGCGGCCACGTCTCGTCCAGCCGGATGTCTCCCGTGTTCAGTTGCACCTCGATGGTGGGCGTCGCGAGGACGCCGTTGTCGATGCCTTTGAGCCAGTAGTCGAACCAGGCGTGCTCCGTCACGAAGTAGTCCTCACGCGGCGGGTACTGGTGGCCGGCCTGGTGGAAGAATGCTTTCTTCGTGACCGGCAGGTCGTTGAACCAGAAGACCGCCTCCATCGGGTTGACCGCCCGGTCGACGAAGCCTTGACTGTAGAGGATCGATGCGTTGGCCCGGTGCGTGAACTTCGTGAAGTTCCGTTCGTCCCAATACGCGTCGTACACGCCCTTCTCGTAGACGCCGGGCGACATGGCGTGCACAGCCTCTTCCTGCTCGCACGCGGCGGCGGCCGTGTTCGCGGCCCACGCGGGGCCCCGTTCGACGTCCGTCGGTGGCGGCGCGCCGACCAGCGCCTCGTACGTCAACGGGTAGTGGCGTCCGTCGTACGGCACGCCGTTCTGGAACGTGTTGCGCCATTGGTTGGTGACGCCCGCAATCGTGACGACCGTGACCAGCGCGTCGGGCGCCATGATGAGCGCCTCGTGCGGCGTGGTGCCCACGTAGGAGACGCCGTGCATCGCGACCTTTCCGTCGGACCACGGTTGGTCGGCGACCCATTCGACGAGGGTGGCCTGGTCCGACTGTTCCTTGGCCCCCATCATGTCCATGCATCCCTCCGAGTTGCCGGTCCCACGCACGTGCGCGTGCACGACCGCGTAGCCGAGCGGGACGTACCGTTGGACCAGGCCCGTGTTGGCGAACTCGTCGTCGAGGATCGTCCCGTCCGTGTACCCTTCCAGTTCGCCGTTTCCCCGCCGGACGTTGTACGGACTCGACTCGAGGATCGTCGGCCAAGGCCCCTCGCCGTCCGGCAGGTAGATCTCAGCGTGCAGCCGGACGCCGTCAAGCTTCGCCGGCACATACTCGACGACTTGCGGAAGGATGCCGTAGACGGCTTCGGTGAGTTTCGATTCGTCGATTCCGACGCCGGGGCCCGGTGGTTCGAAGTCGTCGACCGGCGGGCCGACGTCCGCCGGA
>CAZXJU010000301.1:0-1571 GCA_964641035.1 uncultured Halobacteriales archaeon
GTCGCCGTTGGCGTAGTGGCGTGCGACGGGCACGTAGTGCGCCTCGTCGAATACTTGCAGGTCGGTGAAGCCGGTACCGGGTACCAGGAAGAGGAGGCCGGCGGCGAAGAGTAGGAGGACGGTGGTCGTGGTCCTGGAGTAGGGCCAGGCGTGGCGTACGCGGTCGGCGAGCACGCTGGGGCAAGCCTGGGCCCCCTCTTTAGGGATTCGAGTCCCGCCTCACAGCGGCCCGGCGAAGTCGTCCACGATCCGTACGTTGAAGTCGATGCCGAGTAGCTTGTGAAGCCGCTTCCAGTCGGAGATGCCGGTTTCGACGGCTTCCAAGGCGAGGCCGGCGTCGGCCCAGTCTCGTAGCGCTTCGACGGAGGCGTCGTCGTGGAGGTAGAAATGGAAGCGAGACGCATCGAGTCCTAGGTCTTGGACCGCGGTTGCAAGTTCCGCGGTGTCGTCGTCGGCGCAAACGAGGACGGCGGCCATCCAAGACGTTCGGTCTTTGTTCCCTTCGGCCCAGGCGCGGAGTCCTGGCGCGTCGATCGCGCGTGTGACGCGGCGGATGTTGCTCAGCTCGGCGTCACGGATCGTGATGCACGGTTCCCGGTGGGCGACCAGCAGGAGCTCCGCTTCCTCCCAGTGTTCGCGGACGATGGCCGCCGCGTCCGGATGGGTGTGCCACCAGGTCATGCCGAGGCCGCGGCGCGGCCCCGCTGGACGGCGGTCTCGCTGCGGTGGTAGGGGATCATCTCGTGCAGGCGGAACACGACGAGTGTCCCGAGCTTGGTGAGCGTGTAGGTCCGTTCCCTGAGGTCGTTGGTGAGGCCCACTTGGACGACCCCTTCTTCGCGCAGGCGGGCCAAGGCCTTGGTGAGGACGTTGACGTTGCGCCCTTCGAGAAGGGGTTTCAGTTCGCGGTTTTTCTTTCGGCCGCCGACCAACGCCTCGACGACCTTGCGGTCGAAGGGCGGGTCTTGGTCCAGGAGCCGGACGGCGACCCTGTACTCGTGGTCTTCGGGGATGGGTTCGACAGGCACTGGAATCAGATACCGATTGGTATTCTATCTATATGAAGTTGGCGTTGGGTGGTGCCATCGGACGAGGCCCGCCGCAGGCTCCTATAAGGATATCCGACGTATTGGATTCGACTCGGCGACGGCCGGGTGTTACTCGTGGCGGCGCCGGCCCGAGATGACGGCGGCGCCGGCGAGCACGAGGATTCCTACGAGGATTCCGAGGCCGGGGCTGCGGCCTTCCGTCGTGGGGGACGGCGACGGCGAGGTCGGGCTGGTCGGCGACGTCGGGCTCGTGGCGTTCGCGTCGACCGTCGGGCCGGCGAGAGTGCCTTCGGCCGGGAGTCGGACGGTGTGGTCGCCTTGTACGATTTCGACGTGGTACGTGTAATTGCCTTCGGCCGTCAACTGGACGGTGGCGGTGCACGTGGCTCCGTCATAGTACGTCGTGTCGGCGCAGGTCAGCGCCGCTTCTTTGGTTTCCGGGCCCGTGACGAAGAGGTTGACGGAGTCCGGTGCGTGGTTGTTGGCGTCCGTGTAGACGACCGAGTAGGTGAAGTTGGAGCC
>CAZXJU010000302.1:0-1560 GCA_964641035.1 uncultured Halobacteriales archaeon
CAACCTCTACCCCGACCGCGACAACGGCCCGCTGTTGGACGCCGTCGCCGACGCCTTCGACGTGGCGCGCGAAGGCGTCTTCGCCGCCAACGGAAGCGACGAGGTCCTCGACGTCCTCATCCGACTGCTGACCCCGCCCGGCGGCCGCGTCGCCACCCCCCACCCCAGCTATTCGATGTACCCGCACCTGTGCCGCTTCAGCCGCGTCGACCACGTCAAGGTCCCCTACGACGAGGCGTTCCGACTCGACCCGGAAGCGCTATTGGCCGCCGACGCCGACCTCATCCTCATCGCGAACCCCGACAACCCCACCGGCACCATCCTTCCCGACAAGACGATCACCCACATCCTCGAAGCGTTCGACGGGCCCGTCGTACTCGACGAGGCATACGCCGACTTCGCCCAGAGCACGATGCTCGAACGCCTCGACGACCACGACAACCTCATCGTCGTACGAACGCTCAGCAAGGCGTACGGCCTGGCCGGGTTGCGCGTCGGGTTCGGCGCCGCCCACCCCGACGTCGCCGAACTCGTGCGCCGCGCCAAGCTCCCGTTCAGCATCAACCTCGCCAGCCAACAACTCGCGATCGCCGCGCTCAAGGATCCGCAACCGGCCGAGGACGGCGTGCGCGTCATCGCCGACGAACGCGGCCGCCTGGCCGCCGGGCTCGAAGACCGCGGCTTCGACGTCACCCCCTCCCACGCGAACTTCCTTCTCACCAAGCCGCCCGTGGAACCCGACGTCCTGCGCACCGCGCTGCGCGAACACGGGATCCTCGCGCGGACCTTCGAACACGAACCGGCGCTCGCCGACCGGATCCGGTTCACCGTCGGCACCACCGAGGAGACCGACCGGTTGTTCGCCGCCCTCGACGACATCCTGGAGGAAGCCACCGCATGAATGTCGTCCTGGCCGACCTCGGCATCGGCAACCTCCACAGCCTCGGCAAGGCATTGGAACGCGAAGGCGCCACGGTCACGACCACCGACGACGCCCAAGCGTGGCTCGACGCATCCGTCCTCGTCCTTCCCGGCGTCGGCAGCTTCGGCGCCGGCCTGCGCGCCATCGAGCCCGTCCGCGACCCGCTCAAGAAGCGCCTGGCCGACGACGGCGTACCCTGCCTGGGCGTCTGCCTCGGCATGCAGCTGCTGCTCGAAGGCAGCGAGGAGGACCCCGGCGACGGCGTCGGCCTGATCCGCGGCCGCTCCGTCCGGTTCCCATCCAGCGCCGGCAAGGTCCCCCACATGGGCTGGACGCGCGTGCACGCGACCCACCGCGAGGACCCGCTGCTCGCCGGCATCCCCGAGCAGACCCACTTCTACTTCGTCCACTCCTACTACCCCACACTCAACGAGGACGGCATGGTCGCCCGGGCCACCCACGGCGTCACCTTCCCCGCCATCCTGCGCAAGGGGAACACGGTCGCCACCCAGTTCCACCCGGAGAAGAGCGGCACCCCCGGCCTCCGGATGATCCGCAACTTCCTCGACGAGGCGGAGGCGTCACGATGAGGATCCTGCCCGCCATCGACCTGATGGACGGCCGCGTCGTCCAGCTCA
>CAZXJU010000303.1:0-1556 GCA_964641035.1 uncultured Halobacteriales archaeon
TGTAGAACAAGGCGTCCGTCGGCTCGGACGGGTCGCTCACGTCGACGACGCGCACGCCGGCGGAGGTGGCCGCGGACTGGCCTCCGGCCTCGTTGGCCATGAAGACGTATTGCCCGTCCTGGCTGAACGCGACGTTGCGGTCGCCGCCGGACGCCTCCTCGTTTCGGTACTGGCCGACCTTGACCAGGTCTTCCGGGTCGGTCACGTCGTACAGGTCGAACCCGCGGCCTTGGTCGCCCCATTCCACGCTGACGACCAGGAGGTTCGACTCCTCATGCAGGTCGAGGGCATGCGCGCCGGCGAACTGGCCGAACTGCTCGGTCATCGAGGAATGCCAGACGAGCTCCAGGTTGCACGGCGCGGCATGGTGGCTGCGTGCCTTGTGGTCGTGCTCGGTGACGTCGGCGGGCGTCCACCCGATCGGGTCGTCGACGCAGGGGTCCTCGACCGGCGGGGCCCCGTCGTCGCCGTCGCCGGGGTCGTCCCCGCCGAGGCAGCCGGCGAACGTGACGAGCAGCAGGATGGCGGTCAGGGTGGACGCGCGAATCATCCGGTATGGCTCTCCTCAGCGGTCCTTGAGCCTTTCGGTCGCCTCACGCGTCGGCCGGTTCCTCGTCCCACCAGATGGGCGGTTGGAAGAACTGGTCCGGCGCCGGGTCCACCGTCGACAGGCGCAGCAGGCTGTCGGGGCCCGTCTCGATGATGACCGGGTCGCTCACGGCGGACGGCAAGTAGTCCTGGCCAGTGTTCGTGACGGTCAGACGTAGCGTCGCGCCTTCGGGCACCAGGGCGTCGAACGCTTGGAACTCCATCTTCGCGGTGATCGTCTGGCCGGGAGTCACCGGGTCCATCGTCTTGCCGCCATCCGCGTACCGCAGGTCCATGATCGCGTGGCCCAGGCGCAGCGACTCTCCGCCGACGACCTGGTCCAGCTGGGCGAACACTTGGCCGCCCGGGCCGGTCGGCGTGACCTGGATGTGCAGCTGCGGCAGGCCGGCGATGCGGGTCTCCTCGGCCAACGGGGCGGCCGTCTCGAACACCAAGCTCGGGATGCCGGCGCCGACCGCGGTCTCCGCCATGGGGGCATCCGGACCCGCTTGGAGCACGAGGTCGTCGCCCAGGGCGTACTCGACCCAGGTGAGGCCGCGTGGCGGGTATGTCTCCTCGGTGCGCCAGTTGCCCTGGTTGTCTTGGACCTCGGCGTGCAGCGCCGGCTTGGGGCCGGTCTCCATGAGGTAGTGGTTGAACCATTCCAAGAGGTCCTGCGCCCAGTCGTACCGGACGCTCTGCGGGAACGCTTCGCCGCCGTACCCGGAACCCAATCCGTCGTGTTCGCTCGGCCGGTCGGGGTACATGTGCGCCCACTGACCGTAGAGGCCCTTGATGTCGAGGCCTTTCTGCTCGATCAAGTGGTGGGTGGGGAACGCCATGTGCGGGTCGACGTTCCAGTCTTGCAGCCCTTGGATGAGGTAGACGCTGCCTTCGTAGTTCTCGAGGACGTCGTCGAGGAAGTAGCGTTCGTCCCAGTACGCGTTGGCCTCGGGCGCCACGTGGTC
>CAZXJU010000304.1:0-1548 GCA_964641035.1 uncultured Halobacteriales archaeon
CCGGCGACGACGAAGACGACGATCACCCAGATGACGGGCGTCACGAAGAAGACCCCCGTACAATAGTCGAGGAACCCGCCGCCGACCTCCGGTGCGCAGGACCGGTACCCCGCGACGCCGGCGGCCTGGACCCCCTCTCGGAACGGGGCGAACAGGTCGGCGTCCTCCAGGACCCGGTAGACGCTTCCCAACGCCAGGAACGGCAAGAGGGACACGATGAGGCTGAAATCGACGTCTTCGCCCAGTTCGACGGTCAGGCGGTACGCCCACAAGAGCAACAGCAGAAGCAGGATCGCCCACGAGGCGGTGTTGACGACGTTGAAGCCCTCGTCCGCCAAAAGCGGCTGCCAATAGTACTTGTCAACGAAGTTCGTGTAGAACCGGTCGTGGTCGATCAGCGTCAGCAGCCAGACGAACGCCATGATGCCGCCGATGACCAGCAGCCACGCCCAGGAGGGCCACCGTTCGAGGATCGATTGTTCGCCGGCGCCCTCGCCGGGTCTCTCTTCGATGGCCATTGCGTCTCCGGGGAGCCCGGGCTGCCTTTTTAATGTCACCCTTTCCCAGCCGCGGGCGCGCGCCTGCGCGCGCCACCGTGCCGGGCCGGCCCGACCAGGATACAAAAAAACAGCCGTCGCGCGGTCGTTGCGAATTCCGGAGACGCCGCGCCGGGCCCGGCAAACACTTATCACCACGACGAAACTAAGCCGGCCGCCGGTCCAACGGCACGCGAGGCATGGTCCTGGTGGCTGCGTTCAACAAGTCAAAAATCATGCATTTCCCCAGACACGTCCTGGTCGGGCACGACGTCCTCGGCCGGTCCGGGGAACTGGCCTTGGACCTCGACGGGCACGACCGCGCCGTCGTCGTCTGCGACAAGGTCACGATCGACCTGGCCGGAAAGACCGTCCTCGGGTCGTTGGCGGACGCCGGGTTCGAAACCGAGAGCATCCTCATCGACGGCGCGACCATGAAGAGCGTCGACAAAGTACAGGCGTTGGCGGAGAAGAAGAACGCGGGCCTGCTGTTCGGCGTCGGCGGCGGCAGCGTCATCGACGTCACGAAACTCGCCGCCTTCCAGTACGGCCACCCGTTCGTAAGCGTGCCCACCAGCGCCGCCCACGACGGCATCGCGTCGGCGCGCGCCTCCATCAAGGAAGACCGCGGCAACGTCTCGAAGGAGGCCCGTCCCCCGGTGGCCGTCGTCGCCGACACCGGCACGATCGCCAAGGCACCGCACCGGATGCTCGCCTCCGGATGCGGCGACGTCCTTTCGAACTTCACAGCGGTCCGCGACTGGCGGCTGGCGGAACGGTTGCGCGGGGAAGAGTTCTCCAGCTTCGCCGCCGCCCTATCCGAGACGGCCGCCGAACTCGTCCTGGAGACCGCCGACTCAATCCGCCCGAACCTCGAAGAATCGGCGTGGATCGTCGTCAAGAGCCTCATCACGTCCGGCGTCGCCATGGCCGTCGCCGGGGACAGCCGTCCGGCCTCCGGCTCCGAACACATGGTCAGCCACATGCTCGACCGGCTGGCGCCCGGGGCCGC
>CAZXJU010000305.1:0-1535 GCA_964641035.1 uncultured Halobacteriales archaeon
TGGCCGACCGGTGCGTCGTCGTGCCCACCGGCATCGACACCGACCGGTTCCACCCGGACGTCGACGGTACCGCCGTACGCGACGAGTGGGGCTTCGGCGACGACACCGACGTCCTGCTCTACCTCGGACGCCTCGGGTACGAAAAACGCGTGGACTTCCTCCTCGACGCCTTCTCCCAGCTTCACGACGAACGGCCGTCGGCCCGACTCGTGCTCGCCGGCACCGGACCCGCCACCGACGCGTTCCGCCGCCACGCCGCCAAGCTCGACCTGACCGACGAGGTGCTCTTCACCGGCTACGTCGACGACGAGAAGGTCCCGCAGTACTACGCGGCCGCCGACGCGTTCGCCAGCGCCAGCGACTTCGAGACGCAAGGCCTCACCCTGGTCGAAGCGATGGCCACCGGAACGCCCAGCGCCGTCGCCGCGGCCGGCGGCTACCTCGACGTCATCGAAGACGGCGCCAACAGCTACGCCTTCCGACCCGACGACCTGGGAGGCGCCGCCGACGCGATGGCACGCGCCGTCGACGCGCCCGCCAGCGTACGCCGTGCCGCACGTGAGACCGCCCTCTCGTGCAGCCTTGACCGCTGCGTCCAACAGCTCGAGGGGACCTACGAGGACGTCCTCCTCGAACGCGCCCGGTAACGGCGACCGCAACGAGGTCCGTCCCATGCGCATCGTCCACCTCAACCCATTCTACTTCCCGTACGCCGGCGGCATCGAACGCCGCATGCAAGCCACCGCCAAGCGCCTGGCGGCCCGCGGACACGACGTGCACGTCGTCACCGCCCGCCTGCCCGGAAGCGCACCCGGCACGACCGAGGAGGACGGCGTCACCGTCCACCGCCTGCCCAGCCGGTTCCCCCTCAAGAGCGTCTACAACCCGCCGCCGGTCGCCACCAAAGGCCTCGAGGCGGCCCTCAACGCGATCGACCCCGACCTCGTCGACTACCACTTCCGCTGGAGCCGCTCCTACAACCAGGCCGCCCGCCACGTCGCCGACGGCGACGCGGCCCTCGTGATCACCTACCACAACACGTACGGCGAAGGCACCGGCGCCCTCCGCTGGTTGAGCCGGCTCAACGACCGCCTCTTCATGCGCACCCTGCGGCGCGCCGACCGCGTCGTCGCCGTCAGCCGGTTCATCCGCGACCAACTGGCCGAAAAGGGCGTCCCGGCCGACCGGCTCGCCGTCGCCTACAACGGGATCGACCCGTCGAGCTACGCCGCCGTCGAGGGGGAGCCCGAGAACGCGCCGCCGGGCCCGTACGTCGTCGGCCTCGGCCGCCTCGTGAAACTCAAGGGATTCGACCTGGCGGTCCGGGCGCTGGCCGACGCGCCCGAGGACCTGCACCTCGTGCTGGTCGGCAAAGGACCCGAACGGCGACGGCTTGAGGCGCTGGCCAAGGACTTGGGGCTGGCCGGCCGCGTCCACACGACCGGGTGGGTCTCGGAAGAGGAGAAGATCCGCCTTCTCAAGGGCGCCCGCGCCCTGGTCCACCCGACCCGGTTCGAGGCGTTCGGACTGGGCGT